>JAZRMP010000058.1:0-13764 GCA_045647705.1 Faecousia sp. | reverse complement strand
CGATATCTATGCACGTAAAACCGAGGTACAGCTTCTTAACCGAGAGCACCCCGAGGAAGGCATTTTCATTGCCGAGAGTCCCAAAGTCGTTGAACGCGCGCTCGACGCCGGATACGAACCAATATCTCTCCTTCTTGAGAAAAAAGATATCGAGGGACAAGCTGCGAACATAATAAGCCGTTGTGCTGATGTCCCGATATTCACAGCGCAATTTGATGTTCTTACAAAGCTGACTGGATTTGAGCTTACTCGCGGTGTGCTGTGTGCTATGCGCAGAAAGGCCCTTCCGAGCGTTGAAGACATCTGCGCTGGTAAAAGACGCATTGCAATCCTTGAAAACGTTATGAATCCAACCAATATCGGTGCGATCTTCCGAAGTGCTGCGGCTTTGGGAATGGATGCGGTGCTGCTGACACCCGGTTGCAGCGACCCACTGTACCGCCGTTCCGCACGGGTCAGTATGGGGACGGTATTTCAAGTTCCCTGGACATTTCTCCCGGAAAATTGGATGGATATGCTAAAACAACACGGATTCCAAACAGCAGCCATGGCATTGACCGACGATTCCATATCAGTGGAGGACCCCCGGCTACAAACAGTGGATAAGCTCGCCGTTGTTCTGGGGACGGAAGGGGATGGGCTGGCACAGACTACTGTTTCCGGCTGCGACTATACGGTACGCATTCCTATGTACCATGGGGTGGATTCCCTGAATGTGGCGGCAGCCAGTGCCGTGGCATTCTGGCAGCTTCGGGCAGATAAATAAAATTTCCCCGGGAACTCCCGGGGAAATACTTTTATACATTAAACAGGAAGTTGACGATGTCTCCGTCTTTCATCACATACTCTTTACCTTCGCTGCGCACCAAACCCTTCGCCTTAGCGTTTGTCATGGTGCCGCAGGTTTTCATATCCTCAAAGGCAATGACCTCCGCGCGGATAAAGCCACGCTCAAAGTCCGTATGGATTTTGCCGGCAGCCTGGGGGGCTTTGGTGCCGTTCTTGATAGTCCAGGCGCGGCATTCATCAGAACCTGCGGTGAGGAAGGAAATCAGACCCAGCAGTGCGTAGGAGCTGCGAATCAGCTTGTCCAAACCGGATTCGTTAACCCCTAATTCCTCCATGAACATTGCCTTCTCCTCCGGATCGTCCAGCTCTGCGATGTCAGCTTCCTGCTTGGCACAGATGGGGATAAGCTGGCTGCCCTCATCTTCCGCCAGAGCCTTGACCGCCATGAAATGCCGATTGTTTTCCGGCTCGTTGATCTCGTTTTCTGCCAGATTGCCTACATAGATGGTTTTTTTCAGGGTCAGCAGGTCGGAGGTGGCGATCAGTGCCATATCATCTTCGCTGCCGTCAAAGGTGCGGGCCAGCTTGCCTAGGTTTAGGTGCTCCAAAAGAGCGGTAAACAGCGCAACCTCCCGGGCGAACTTCTTATCGCCGCCCTTCATGGCCTTCTGGGCTTTGTCAATGCGGCGTTCCACCATCTCGATGTCTGCCATGACTAACTCCAGATTGATAATTTCAATATCCCGCAGGGGATCTGTGCTGCCCTCAACATGGGTAACATTGGTATCCTCAAAGCATCTGACCACGTGGACAATAGCGTCGGTGGTACGGATATTGGAAAGGAATTTGTTGCCCAGGCCTTCACCCTTGGATGCACCTTTTACAAGACCGGCAATATCCACAAACTCGATAACGGCAGGGGTCAGTTTCTTGGGGTTGTGCAGCTCTGCCAGCCAGTCAAGCCGCTCATCGGGGACAGAGACCACGCCCACGTTGGGGTCAATGGTGCAGAATGCATAGTTATCTGCCGGAACACCTGCATTGGTAATGGCATTAAACAGAGTGGACTTACCCACATTGGGAAGTCCCACGATACCTAATTTCATATAATTCAAAACTCCTTTGTTTGCTTTTTAAACGGATCTGCCTAATTCTACCACAAAAAAACGAAATGTTCAACAAGGGAATTGGCTTTTTGGAAGAAGAACCGCAAATTATCTCGGGGTAGCTTTTTGGACATTATGGGAGAAGCAAAGTGAAAAACTCGCCCAAAGGAGTCAACTATTCTTCCGCAATTCCATTGGACGCTTTTAAACCAATATAGCCGTGTACTTTTTATAGGTACATTTGCTGGTGATGCTATGGAAACCAAAATGGTGCTTTTCATGGAACCGTATGTCTGAGGGTGGTTAAATTCGCAGGCAGTACAAAGTGCTTACAGAACGGTATGGTTTGCTATTTTTGTTATCTCCCATTTGTTAAAATTTAACGAAAAGGACTTGCAAAGGATATAGTGCTATGATATAATATAGTCCGGTATATCAATAGAAAAAATGAAAGGGAGTTCAACTATGAAAAAGCTGATTACAATGTTCCTTGTGCTGGCTATGGTGCTGGGCTTGTGTGCCTGTAGCGGCGGAAAAGCTGGAGAGGCGGTTCTGCAGGTAGGCTTTGGCAGGTCGGATGTACTGTTTAGTGATCCGGTGTGCCTGTCCGGCGGAAGCGACCCTAATCGTATTTCCACAAATGTCTTTGAGTATCTGCAGTTTACTTGCGTTGCCTTGACCGACGGCGACGGCAAGACGGTGCTGTTATATACTCAGGACCTTCAGCAGATTTCCTTGAATTTCTCCGGTCCTGCATTGCAGCAGATCTCGGAGAAGGTTGGTGTGCCTCAGGAGAATATTCTGTTGGCATCTACCCATAACCACTCTGCCCCCTCTCAGGCACTGAACAACACTGGCGTTAAGCAGTTCCAGAATGAGTATACCACTGCAATGGTTAAGGCTGCTGAGGCAGCTATGGCAGACCGCAGTGAGGTTACTATTTCCATTGGCAGCGCTAAGGCAGACGGCTATGTCTATGTGCGCCACTATGAGTTGGAAAACGGTACTTATGCCGGTGCTAACTACGGTGATTTTAACTCCAGCCCCATTAAGCGCCATGTATGGGAGCCGGATACTGAGATGCAGATGGTGCGCTTTGAGAGAGCAGACAAGAAGGATATTCTGTTGCTCAACTTAGGCTGCCATGCAACCTTTAACGGTACTACTTCCCAGACGAACCTTTCTGCGGATTTCCCCTATCCGTTGCGTCAATACATTGAGCAGAATGCAGATGTGCAGGTAGCATATTTTATGTCTGCCGCCGGCGAACAGGTGCCATCTACCAGAATTCCGGCAGAAGACCATAACCTGGACTACAACGGTTTTGGTCAGGCGGTGGGTAAGCTGGTGGTGGATGCGCTGGGCGCAATGACCCCTGTAAACACCGGCAAGATCAATCTGATCCGCGAGGATTATACTATAACGGTTAACAAGGGCGACCAAAGTAAGCTGGCACAGGCAACTGAGGTCTACAACCTTTATAAATCAAATGGTAGTACAGCAGCTTCCGCACTCTCCAAGCAGTATGGCTTTGCGGATAAATGGGAGGCAATCCGGATCGTAGAGAAGAAGGATCTGGGTTTAACGGATGATGTTGCCATTGCAGCTATGACTGTGGGTGATGTGGCATTCACTTTGGGCGCGTTTGAGATGTTCAGTGCCACCGGTAAGTTTATTAAGGAAAACTCTCCTTATTCCATGACCTTCCTGATTACTCAGGCATTGGATCATAACAGCTATATCCCTGCCGAGATCGCTTACGAGATTAATTGCTATGAGGCATTTGCCAGCAAGGCGGTTAAGGGTACTGCTGAAGGAATCGCAGAGCGTTATGTGGACATCTTGAAAGGCATTGAGTAAACCGTAAATTCAATACATAAAACAAGGGCTTGCTTCGGCAAGCCCTTGTTCTTGTGTCTGCAATATTTTTTGAAAATATGGGATTACATTTTCCGGGCATAGATCTTTGCCAGACCGCCCTCGCTGGTTTCCCGGAAACGGTGATTCAGATTGATGCCTGTTTCATGCATTGCGCGACAGACCATGTCATAGCTGATATTCCGGGAGCCTGTAAGAAAGAAACTCAAGTTGCATGCGTTCATTGCCCGCATGGCGGCTACGGCATTTCGTTCAATACAGGGGATTTGTACCAGACCGCAGATTGGATCGCAGGTCAGTCCAAGATGGTGTTCCATTGCCACCTCGGCAGCATATTCCACCTGGTCCAAATTTTGCTCATACAGCTCTGCAAGGGCTGCCGCAGCCATAGAACAGGCAGTTCCGACCTCGGCTTGACAACCACACTCTGCACCGGAGATAGAGGCGTTGCGTTTGGTGAGACTGCCGATGATACCGGCGGTGGCAAGACCACGGATGATCTGCTCGTCTGTAAATCCCCGGGTGTCCTGCGCATATTTTAGCACCGCAGGTACTACGCCGCAGGCACCGCAGGTGGGGGCGGTAACGATAGTACCGTTGTCTGCATTCTGTTCGGCCACTGCATAGGCGTATGCAGCAATTTTTTTAAATTCAATCATACCGGGGGCAAGTGCATCTTCTGGTTGCTCACGGAGGTATTTTGCCTTGCGTTGGACATTAAGTCCCCCGGGGAGAACGCCCTCGGAGCTTAGACCGTCGGCAATGGTCTGTTTCATAGTCAGCCATACCTCCATCAGAAAGTCCCAGATACCTTCTCCCTCGTTTAGTTCAACGTAATCACTAAGTTTTTCTATGTAACGCCACTTGCAGAAATCTGCGATTTCGGCAAAAGAGTTTTCGGGGTATACCTCTGGTGTGTCCAAAAGCGTTTGTCCGGGAACGCGGATGTCGCCGCCGCCAATGGATTCGATCCGCAGGGTGCCAATCTGTTCGCCGTTTTTTAGGGCGAACAAATCCATGGTGTTCGGATGACAGTCTGGCAGATCTTCACTGGAGAACACGATTTCGGCAGCCGTGGGGGAAAGAACTTGTCGAATGACCCGGTCTGTCCCGTGTCCTACACCGGTCTTGCTCAGGGAGCCGTATAGAACTACACGAAAAGCATCGGCATCGGGATACTGCTCTTTGAAATGCTTTGCGGCACGCTCTGGTCCCATGGTGTGAGAGGAGGACGGACCTTTACCGATTTTGTAAATTTCCCTGATGGATTTCATGGTGATACCTCCGTATTTATCTTTACCGGTTCAGTATAGCAGATTTAAAATGGAAATACAATGGCTATTTATTTTGGGTTTAATGCTTCCAAAGAAAGTTCCCCTGCTAATTTAAATAGTGCATCGTGCAAGACCTGTTCCAGCTCCATTCCCATAGCAGTGGCGATTCGCGTATAAAACAAAATAACGGTCTGGTCCAGAACCAAAGTTACTTCAGTCATGACAGCCTCCCAAAACAAAGAAAAACTTTACACCATCCTATGAAATACTTGACAGGTATGATACAATATGAGGTAATGAAAACTGGATTTGAGAGGATGAAAACTATGGCTAAGGATAAGAAAGTCGAACAAATCACAGATATGGAGGTAGACTTTGCGCAGTGGTTTACCGATGTGTGTAAAAAAGCACAGCTTATCGACTATTCCTCCATTAAAGGTATGTTCGTATATCGCCCCTATGGTTATGCCATTTGGGAAAATATCCAGAGGATCATGGATGTAGAATTTAAGAAAACCGGAGCTGAAAATGTTTATATGCCCATGCTGATTCCGGAAAGCCTTCTGCAAAAGGAAAAGGACCATGTGGAGGGATTTGCTCCTGAATGTGCCTGGGTTACTTATGGTGGCAGTGAGAAGTTGGAGGAGCGTTACTGCATCCGTCCCACCTCTGAGACATTGTTCTGTGAGTATTTTAAGAATGCCATCCAGTCCCACCGGGATCTGCCGATGATGCTGAACCAGTGGTGCAGTGTTTTGCGTTGGGAAAAGACCAGCCGTCCTTTCCTGCGGCACAGAGAGTTCTTGTGGCAGGAAGGTCATACCATGCACGCTACTGCGGAAGAGGCAAAGGAAGAGACAGAACGCATGTTGAAAGTCTACGCCGACTTCTGTGAGAATGTGTTGGCGATGCCCGTTACCTGTGGGCAGAAGACAGACAAGGAAAAATTTAACGGAGCAGAAGCAACCTACACTATCGAATGCATGATGCACGACCGGAAGGCGCTGCAGGCGGGCACTTCCCACTACTTTGGAGATGGTTTTGCCAAAGCGTTTGACATTACCTTTACTGACAAGAATAACCAGAGAGTAAATCCCCATCAGACTTCCTGGGGCGTATCTACCCGTCTCATCGGCGGAATTATTATGACCCACGGAGACAACAACGGTCTGGTGTTGCCTCCCAAGGTGGCACCTATTCAGGTGGTGGTGCTGCCCATTGCCCAGCATAAGCAGGGCGTTTTGGACGCGGCCAAGGGGCTGAAGGAGCGGCTTGGCAACGCCGGCTTCCGGGTGAAACTGGACGATTCTGACAACTCCATGGGCTGGAAGTGTGCTGAATACGAGATGAAGGGTGTGCCTCTCCGCGTGGAATGCGGCCCTCGGGATTTGGAGAACGGTCAGTGTGTGCTGGTCCGCAGAAATGATGGTGAAAAGACTGTTGTTGCACTTGCAGATTTGGAGGCAGAGGTTGCTAAGCAGTTGGAACTGGTTCATGAGGGAATGTTTGAGAAGGCGAGAAAGAACCTAAACGACCATATCTACACGGCCCATTCCTTGGAGGATGCCAAGAAACTTCAAGAGGAAAACGGCGGCTTCATTAAGAGTATGTGGTGCGGAAACCTGGACTGTGAGCTACAGATGAAGGAACAGGCAGGTATGAGCTCTCGTTGTGTGCCTTTTGCACAGGAAAATCTTGGCGATACTTGTATCTGCTGCGGCAAGCCTGCCAAGAAAATGATTTACTGGGGTGTGGCATATTAAATAAGGGGGAATAACCTTTGTGAAAAGAGTGCTCTGTGTTGCGCTGATTTTTGCATTGGTGGTGTGTACGATGGGTCTTGTGGGGTGTGGTCAAACCGGGAATCAGGATCCCGGGGCTTCAACTACCGCAGATGACAGCAATACCCCCGATTCTACTCTGCGTATTTTGATGGTGGGCAACTCCTTTTGCTATTACTATGTGGAAGAACTTTACGAACTTCTGATGGAGAATCCCCCTGTTGGAATTGACGCGGTAGAGATATATAACCTTTACTACTCCTGTTGCAGCCTGACCCAGCATTTGAATTGGTGGAAGTCCGGAAACGGTAAGTACGATCTGTTTAAGACCGACGCCATGGGTAGAATGCAACTGGATCCGAATGATGCATGGACCTTGGAGCAGGCACTGATGATGGGGGATTGGGACTATATCAGTCTTCAAGGCGGTGTTACCGGCGGTGGCTATTTGCAGGAAGCAGATCTGAATTACACCACGCAAATGGCTCCATACACCGCAGAGCCTTTGTTGGATCGATTCCATGAACTGTTCCCCCGTGCGAAGCTTTTGTGGCATAACACCTGGTTCTCTGAGGTGAGACGGACCACCAGCAACGGTCATACGTATACCGAGGAGGAAGGTCCTGTATACGATGCCGCTCTGTTGAAAGTCAGCCAATATATGTGCAATGAGTTTGCAGAGGATAAACCCTATGATCTTACAATGGTCAACACCGGCGCAGCTTGGACTAAGGCGAGGGAATTAAATAAGACAGAAAACCTTTTGCCCTACGGTGGTTTGTGTGCCCGCCTTGGGTACAACAAGTTTGGCGACGAGAGAATGCACTCCGGCGACGGCTACCACGATGGAGACATCGGCGGTGCGCAACTGCTGAATGCTTATGTTTGGTACATGACAATTACCGGGAATACCGATGTATCTGCTAGTGCCTACGCGCCTGTTTACAACTATCAGAATATGGTGGATTATCCTTTGTCAGCAGAACTGATTGCTATGCTGAAAAAGGCAGCCATGAGCGTATTTCAATGAGTATCTATTATACATATATCTTTAGATAACAATAGGAGTGTGGAAACTATGACCAAGATTTGGAAAAGAACTTTGGCTTTTGCTCTGTGTTTACTGATGGTTCTGGGTACGTTCTCTGCCTGCGGCGGTGGCGGCACCGGCGAAGGAGAAACTTCCGGGACAACCGAGACTACCCAACCCGGCGAGGAGGGCAAGACGCTGAAGATCCTTACTCTAGGCCATTCTCTTGCGGTGGACTGCGGCCACATGTTGGCGATGATTGCAGATAAGGAAGGATATGAGGGGCTGGAGGTTGCTACATTATACTATTCCGGCTGCCGGCTTTCTGCACATGTATCCTTTCTTACTAAGGACAGTGCGGAGTATGACCTGTACATCAGCAGCACTGAAACAGCCAGCCAACCTCCCGAAATTATGGAAAACGTAACTATGAAGCAAGCGTTAACCTTTGATTATTGGGATATTATCATTATGCAGGGTGGCGCCTTTGAGATTGCCGAGGATGACAAGTATAAAAACGGAAATATTCAGACGATCCAAAACTATGTCAATGAGCATAAGTTGAATCCCGGTGCAGTCTTTGCTTGGCACATGCCTTGGGCACTGCCCACAGATAATAGCTTGCGAGATACATTCCCCAGACCGGAAAACAACACCTACTACACAGACTATGTTCCTTTTGGGGATAATCGTACGACTCTGTATAACTGTATTACCCAGTGCGTGAAGGATAATATTCTTCCCGATGAGACTTTCAAATTCCTGATCCCCTCCGGTACAGCGATTGAGAATGCCCTGTCCAGTTATCTGGAAGAGAAGGATTTGCATCGGGACTATGCCCATGCCACTGACTTGGGACGTGTAATTGCGTCCTATAGCTGGTACTGCAAGCTGGCAGGAATCGACAAGCTGGAGGAAATTAAGTTGGATGCGATCCCGAAAGCGTTCTTTAAATCCACACAGTTGCCTACGGACCGTGTTTTGACAGATATGGAGAAAGCGATTATTCTGGAATCTGTGAATAACGCTTTGGCTGAGCCTTTGAAAATGACTCAGTCTCAGTACACTGAAGCCCCCGCGCAATAATATGAACTTAATAGATAAAGCCCTTGCCAAAATGGCAAGGGCTTTGTTGCGTGTTATTTTACTCTGGGCAGTATGTTCTGTGTTATGGTTTGCACCAGTACATCCAATTCCTCCTGGGTAGTATTTCGAGAGAGGGAGACACGAAAAGAACTGTCCATGACCTTGGGATCCAGCCCCATGGCGGTCAGTGTATGACTTCTGTGGCCTTTGGCGCAGGCGGAGCCGGCAGAGACGCAGATTTCGGCATCCTGTAAGATGTTAATGCTGTTTTGGGTGGGGAGCCCCGGAATGGACAGAGAAAGAATGTGGGGAGCTTCGTGGCAGCCATTGATCACTACGCCATCCAGAGTGGTGAGTTTTTCCACAAGTGCATCCAGCAATGCCTTTTCCCGGGCAATATCATCTTTGTATGTGCCGCTAACTGCCGCACAGGCGGCGGCAAAACCGGCAATGGCGGGGGTTGCCTCAGTACCACTGCGATAGCCATTCTCCTGCCCGCCGCCCATCAGCAGGGCGGGGAAGGAGCGCAACCGGGGACTGATGTATAAAGCACCGGCTCCTTTTGGACCATGCACCTTGTGGGAAGAAATGGAGATCAGATCTGCTCCCAGTGTCTTTGCTTGGAATGGTACTTTCAAAAAGCCCTGCACAGCATCGGTGTGGAAAATGGCGTCAGGGTAAAGGTTGTGGGTGAGCTTTCCCATTTGCTGAATGGGCATACAGGCACCGGTCTCGTTGTTTACCATCATAACAGATACCAGAAAGGTATCTTTTTGCAAGGCTGCCTTTAAGTTATCCAAGGTGATTCGCCCCAGTCGGTCCGGTTCCAAATAAGTAACCGTATACCCTTGGGCTTCCAGTGTTTTAATACAATTCAGAACTGCGTGGTGTTCGATAGCTGTGGTTACGATGTGGCGTTTCTTTTTTCCAAACCGTTGGGCACTTCCCAGAAGTGCCCAGTTATCCGATTCTGTGCCGCCGGAGGTAAAAAATACCCGGTCCGGTTCAGCTCCCAACGCAGAAGCAACTTTATTTCTGGCACTTCGTAGAGCGTGTGCCGCATCAATACCAAAGCCGTATAGGGCACTTGGGTTTGCCCATTGCTCTGTTAAAGCCGTGTTCATTGCATCCACAGCTTCCTGACAAGGTTTCGTGGTAGCAGAATTATCCAAATAAATCATAAGTTTATCCTTTAGTGTTGGTTAATACATCTTTTGCTTTCTGGAACTTACTTTCCGACGCAAAATCGCTCGAAGATTCGGTTGGTGATGTCATCACGCACCGTTGCGCCGGTAACTTCACCCATGGCATCCATTGCCTGCTCAACATCTGTTAGAACGGCATCGGGCGTCAGTCCCAATGCCAACCCATCCAGAGCGGAAAGCAAAGCTTCATAGGCTCGGCGTACAGCGTCGTACTGTCTGGGGTTTGTGAGGATTGAGCCATCACAGGGGGAGGATCCTGCAAACATTTCGTCCACCACATCAGCAAGCTGCGAAAGACCTTCGCCGGTTTTGGCGCAAATATTTAATATGGTCATGAAGGGCAAGTCGCTGGGCAGGACAGCCGCTCCGAGATCACTTTTGTTGATTAGAGCTATGGCATTCTCCCGGTCCGCGCATACCGCAATTACTGCACGATCGTCCTCGTCCAGAGGTTGAGAACCATCACATACAAAAATTACAAGGTCGGCATTCTCTACAGTTGCCTTTGAGCGTTCTACACCCATAGCCTCAATTTTATCTGCGGTTTCCCGAATACCTGCGGTATCGATCAAACGCAGACGAGTGGAACCCAGCATGACGGTTTCCTCTACAGTATCTCTGGTGGTGCCGGCGATCTCTGTTACGATCACTCTTTCATATCCGGCGATCGCGTTAAGCAGACTGGATTTTCCCACATTGGGCTTGCCTACAATGGCTGCGGAGACACCGTGCTTCAAAATGCGGCCCTGGCAGTAGGTTTGCAAAATGTTGTGCAGAAGCTTTGCGTTTTTCTCCAAAGTGCTTTTGTAGCGGCTTAGGCCGAAATCCTCAATGTCTTCGTCCGGGTAATCCAGTACGGCGTGGAAATGGCTGCAAATATCTGTCAAGTCCTCATAAATGGGGAACAGCCGCTTCTGCAAGACGCCTGCAACCTGTCCGGCGGCATTGGCAGCAGCATCGGAAGTCTCCGCTTCGATCAGGTCGATGACTGCTTCTGCCTGGGTTAGTGCCAGTTGTCCGTTCATAAAGGCGCGCTTGGTAAATTCGCCTCGCTGTGCAGGTTTTGCTCCTGCAAGATATAGTGATTCCAGACCCGCAGACAAAACGGCAGGAGAGCCGTGGCAGTGGAATTCCACGGTGTCCTCGCCGGTGTAGCTATGGGGCCCCCGGGTATAGACAGCCAGGCAGTTATCGATGGCACGACCCTGCTTGTCGTGAAGAGTGCCCATAATGAGCTTGCGGTTAGGTGCGTCTTTTAATGGGACACCATTGAGGGAGGAAAAAACTTTACCGCCCACATCTGCACATCCGTTTCCGGTAAGCCGCAGGATGCCAATGGCACTGATTTGATTACCGGTTGATACTGCGGCGATTACATGAGACATATTCTGTACTCCTCATTTTGTAGTAAACAAGAGCCCTTAGGTATTTTCCGTAAGCGGGCTGAAATATTCTCTGACATTATAGCACATTTTGCGGGAAAAGCAATCCAATCCACATAAAGAAGATTCTTCCGGGCAAACTACTGCGGAGGTGAGCCTATGCAGCAGAAAAACTATCCCAGGCAACTGACCGATGAAAATATCAGCCACATTTTTCGGGATGCGGCAGATTTTATCCGCAGGGAGCTGCGGTGCGGTGAATACCGGATTTATGCCTATGCCATTGACGGATTGATTGCTTCCGCCTATGCATCGGATTACATTTTTAAACCCATCACCCAGCACCTGCGTGCGGACAGCATGGAAGGATTATACCGACATGCTATGGATGGGATGATCTACAATAATGTAGCAGTAGCCTGTAAGGATCTGGATCAAGCGGCTTTTTTGCTGGTAAACGGTTTTTGTGTGGTGTTGTTTCCGGGGGTTGGTGCCATCGGATTTGAGGTGAAGACCCCGGATAAGCGTGGCACTTCAGCACCGGAAGTAGAAAATACCGTAAAGGGTGCCAAGGATGCCTTTGTGGAGACGATTCGCTCCAACACCAGTTATATCCGTCGGCATCTTCGTTCCCCCGATCTTCGGCTGTTTGAAACACAGGTGGGCAGACGCTCGCTGACCAATGTAAGTGTTGTTTGGTTGGAGGGAATTACCAATCCGGAACTGGTGGAGAAAATGAAAGCGCGGCTTGGCAGTATCGATATTGATGGACTTCTGTCTCCGTCTGCGGTAGAGGAATATGTAACAGGCTCCCGAACAACGGCGTTTCCGTTGATGCAGTACACGGAACGCACAGATCGCTTCTGTCAAGGGATTTTGGATGGGCGTGTGGGGCTTCTGGTAGACGGCCTGCCTTTGGGGTATCTTGCTCCTGCGGATTTAATGTATCTGATGGAAAGTCCCGAAGATCGGGGAAGAGATTACGTGGGGGCATCGGCGGTGCGTGTTCTGCGGTATCTGGCGTTGGTAGCGGGGCTGCTGTTGCCGGGGATTTACATTGCGCTGGCAACTTATCATCAAGCGATAATTCCACTGCCTTTACTGCGATCGATTATTGAAAGCAAACAATCTGTTCCTTTTACCACCATGGCAGAGGTTTTGGGACTTCTGATTGCCTTTGAGCTTTTGCAGGAATCCGGTATCCATCTGCCGCAGGCCATTGGACAGTCTGTATCAGTCGTGGGAGGTATTGTGGTGGGAACTGCGGCAGTAGAAGCAGGGCTCATCTCGCCAGCTGCACTTATTATGGTATCCATTGCCGGTGTCTGCGGATTTGTGCTGCCAAACCGGGATCTGGCAAATGCGGTGCGTGTGTGGCGGTTTGGTATTGCTGTTTTATCAGCACTCGCCGGCTTATATGGAACGGCTGCGGGACTGCTGATTCTGTTAATTCACTTATCCGGTTTAAGCTGTCTGGGAATTAATTATCTATCCCATACAGGCGGAATACTGCGCAGACGTCTGGTAAAGAACAAATTCCGAAGCGGTAAACTGCACCCCCGGGACTGGAGGAATCAGCGATGAGAATAGTGATGTATATCATAATTTTGGTACTGTTGTTCCTTGCGCCGGTGGAACGGTTGGATGTAGCAAAGCTGGAACCGGTGCAAACTGTAGCTGTGCGCACCGACAATGGAGATGTGATGCTTGAAACGGATACCAAAAATGTAGGCAGGGGAGCCTCTGCACAGGAGGCACTGCAAGATCTTGAGGAGAATACTCCGGGGGTCATCTATTTGGATACCGCCCAGTATTTGCTGGTAACAGAGGACGCTATGCAATATATAGACCAGCTCCGAGCTGATTTGAAACAGTCTGTGCTGGTGAGTATGTGGGATGGAAAAGGCAGTATAGACAATGCGGCAAAGTATCTGAGCGTCCACGGGAAACTGACAAAATTGCGGGACTGGAAGACAAAACGATAAAAAATAAAATATTTAAAAATTACGCTTGACAAGTGAGAGCCTCTTTGCTATTATAACCGAGCGCTTCCGTCAGGGAGTGCAAAATAGCACAGAAAACACCGAGAAAATTTTGCCGAGAAAGGTAAAAAAGTTCTTGACAACAGGTGGGTGTTGTGCTAAACTGAAAAAGCTCTCCGCTCAGGCGGAAAGCGAGCCTGTACCTTGTAAATTGAATAACGCAAAGACGAACAAGTAACACCTTGGACAAT
>JAZRMP010000057.1:0-5852 GCA_045647705.1 Faecousia sp. | reverse complement strand
AGCGGGCAATAATCTTGAATTATATGTGTATTACCAGACTTTTTCCGCTCTTCAGATTTCGCCGTTCCTCACCCACCGCTTCGCGGTCCCCCCTCTCCCCGGGAGAGGGTATATGGTGCCAACCATAATTTGAAATGCACCGATAAACAGGAATTTATCAATTTTCTAAAAATTCCCGGATATGTTTTCCGATGGGGCAGTCCGTGGCGTGGGGACAGTTTTCGTACAGGCAGTCCACCTCGGTCAGCTCCCTGCCTTCTGCCACAACGCAGACAGTTCTTGCTCCGTCGCTCTGACGGCAGTAGCCACTGAAAAAGCCTTCCCGCTCCATCTTAAATTTCCTCCATCCACCAGTCCATGGGGGCAACAGTTGTGCCGTCGTCCAATGTCCAAGTTTCTTCGCTTCGGTTTACATAAATTGTAACTTGCTGGTTTTCAAACCGTCGGGCAAATGCCAATTTTCCCCCACCGGCGTACAGAAATTCTGTATTGCCCAGCTTCAGTGCCTTGCTGTTCTTCCGAAGATTGCCCAGATGGCGGAAATGCTCCAGAAGGGCTTTGTCCTCCCGTCCCCAGGGGTAGGTCCGCCGGTTAAAGGGGTCTTTGCCCCCCGCCATGCCTGCCTCGTCGGCATAGTAAAGACTGGGACAGCCGGGGAGGGTGTATTGCAAAACACTTGCCAGACGCAATAGCTGTTTGCCCTTTGCAAGCTGCGACCCAGAGAGCGTTCGCTGTGCCAGTGCCGCCCGGTCCCCATCAAAATCGTCCACCAGCGTGGTGAGGATTCGGGGCGTGTCGTGGGTGCCCAGCATGTTCATGTTGCAAAGGCTCACCTGGTGGGGGTAATTTTCCAGAATGGTCATCACGGCGTTTTGGAAGCCGACGCCGTCATCCCTCTGCCATAAAAAGTCCAGAATTGCGGTGCGATAGGGATAATTCATCACACTGTCCAGCTCTGCATCCACAAAGTACCGCCGCCGGATGCCGTAGGCAAGCTTGTTGGAGGCATCCTCCCACACCTCGCCCATAAGCAGACCGTCAGGACGGACAGAACGCAGGTGTGTTTTCAGCATCTTCACAAAATCATCCGGCAGCTCATCCACCACATCCAGCCGGAAGCCGTCTGCCCCCAGGGAAAGCCAGTGGGTCAGCACACCCCGGATATGGGCACGAAATCCCGGGTCGGACTTGACTGCGGTGGGGAGCGTATCAAAATTCCACCAGCATTCGTAGCTGTCCGGATATTCCTTGAAGTGATACCAACTGCGGTAGGGGGAATCCGGGTCAGAATAAGCACCGCCGCCAAAAATATTGTGTTTGTCAAAATACACGCTGTTGGCACCGGTGTGGGAAAAGACCCCGTCCAGCACCACCCGGATGCCCCGGTCATGGGCGGCTTTGCACATATCGGCAAAATCCGCTTCACTTCCCAGCATGGGGTCCGGGCGCAGATAGTCGGCGGTGTCGTAACGGTGGTTGGAAAAACTCATGGAGATGGGGTTCAGATACAGAATTTCCGTACCCAGAGAGGCAATATAGTCCATCTTCTCCGTAATGCCCCGGAAGTTGCCTCCAAAGAAATCGTTATTGAGGACCTCCCCCTTTTCATTGGGCCGCCAGTCCACTTCCGCATCCCAGTTTTCGTGGAGGGTGTAGGGCCCCAGCTTGCCGGTCAGATCGGTGGTTCCTATCCGGGCAAACCGGTCCGGGAATACCTGATAGATTACCGCGCCCTTTGCCCAGTCCGGTACAGTGTGGTCTGCCGGGACACAGGAGATTTGCCACAGATCCCCCGCCTCCATGTTGGTGTCGTTGCCTTGCTTAAACAGCCGGAAGGTGCCGGTGTGGCCGGTGATGGAAAAGCGGTAGAAGAACAGCCCGGTCTCCCCGAGGGAAAAGACGCATTTCCATATATCGTAAGGTCCTTCCGTGCGATGAAAAGCAAAGGGGATATTTTGCTTTTCGCCGCCGCTTTCCGTGTAAAGACACAGACTTACAGCAGAGGTTTTCACGGTGCAGGGGATGTGGATGTGCAGAGTGCATTCCTGCCCCGGCGCCACACACCCAAAGGGACTTTTGTATTCGGTTTTTTTGGAATCGAATAAAATACGCATAAAATCTCCTTCAAATTCCGATTTGCCGGTGCGTTTGTTCGTTAAAACGTGTAGGGGGCGTCGTGGGCGCCGCCCCCTACAATGTTGTTTGTTAAACTCACCGATAAACAGCAACATTTTCACTTCTATAGCATATTGTATTTCCACCCAAAGGTCAAGAAAAACCCACCGGAAAAGCCTTGTCATTCCGAGCGAAGCCGAGGAATCCGTAATACCCAGAGGGCGGATTTCCCCACGCGCCTGACGGCTTGGTCGAAATGACAAACGAACGACCAACCCTGTAGGGGCGTGCATTGCACGTCCGTCCCTACAATAACAAGGGGAACAGCCCATAAGCCGTTCCCCGTATCGTATTTACATTTCTTCCCGCATTTTCCGGAAGAGAGCCATATATTTTTCTGCCGGTCTGTCCCAACTGAAATCCTGCTCCATGCACCGCTTCTGCAATGCCCGGAAACCTGCCCGGTTATCCCGGTACAGCCACAGGCACCGCTTCAGCGCGCCGCAGAAATCGTCGGCATTGTAGCTCTGGAAAGTAAAGCCAAGACCGCCCTCGCCCTGTTCGTCCACTCCGGGGACGGTGTCCCGGAGACCACCGGTGGCGTGGACCACAGGCACAGTGCCGTAACGCATGGCATTCATCTGGCTCAGACCGCAGGGCTCGGACTTGCTGGGCATGAGATAGATGTCGCCGCCGGCATAGATCCGCGCCGCAAGTCCCAGATCGAAGGTGATCTTTGCTGCCACACGGTTGGGAAATTCTCTTGCCAATCCCCGGAAAAATTCCTCAAATTTGCTTTCGCCGGTACCCAGAATCAAAAGCTGACAATCTTCCTCCCACAGAAGCCTTCTGGTGATGTGGCAAAGAAGATCCAGACCCTTATGACCTGCCAGCCGTGTAACCATGACCATCAGGGGCACGTCCGCTTGCTGGGACAGACCCACTTCTTTTTGCAGGGCTGCCTTGCATTCCGCTTTGCCTGCGATGAAAGATTCTGCATCATAATGGGCAGGCAGTGCCGGGTCGGTCATAGGGTTAAAGGTGTTCACATCAATGCCGTTGGTAATGCCGGTAAGCTTCCATGCGGCATTTGACAGGATCCCGTCTAAGCCATGGGCATAGTAGGGATACATCAGCTCTTTGGAATAGCTTTCAGAAACAGTGGAGACCAGATGCGCCGTTTCGATCGCGCCCTTCATCACATTGACCGCGCCGTTCAGGTCCAGACACGCCCGGTATTCCCAGGGCAGAGCCAGCACATCGTCAAAAAATTCCGGATTTGCCCAGCCCTGATACTCCACATTGTGGATGGTGAACATACATTTTGTGCCGGGAAACAGGGGATGATACTGCGCCGCCAGATAGGTGGGCACCGGGGCGGTCTGCCAGTCGTTGCACTGGATCACGTCGGGAATAAAATCCAGTGCTACAAGGGCATCCAGACACGCCTTGGAGAAGAAAGCAAACCGCTCTCCGTCGTCGGCATCGCCGTAAAGGGCGCCATCCCGCTCTCCGAAATACTGCAAGTTATCAATAAAATACACCTGCACCCCATCGGCGCGGTTTTTCAGCTTCAGAATACCGGCATACTGCTGCCGCCAGCCCAAAGATACATAGAATTGCTTGCAAAGCTCCACTTCAAACTTGGGGTTTTCCCGGATCTTTTTATAGTAGGGCAGCAGGAGCACCACTTCGTTGCCCGGAATCCGGGCCAGGGCAGCAGGCAGTGCCTCCATCACGTCCCCCAAGCCGCCGGATTTGGCGTAGGGCGCGCCCTCGGAAGCCAGAAGTGCTATTTTCATACCACATCACCTCGGGGGATGATTATGGGACTGGTGGGTGTTCCGATCAGATGGGAACCGGGACGGACATACACATCTTTATCCAGGATCACATAGTTCAGCTCGCAGTTTTCGCCTACCACTGTGTCGTTCATAATCACGCAGTTTTCGATCTGGCAGCCGGGACGGACTGTAACCTGCCGGAACAGCACAGAGTTTCTCACGCCGCCCTCCAGAAAACAGCCGTCGGCAACGGAGCAGTTTTCGATGCGGCAGTCCTCGCCGTAGTAGCTGGGCACCCGGTCCCGGACCTTGGTGTAGATGGGGTGGCTGCCGCCAAACAGATCCTCCCGAACTTCCTTTTGGGTCAGCGCAAGGGAGTTGTGGAAATACTCCTCCACAGATTCGTTGAACATGGCAAGACCTTCAAAGGGGTAGACATTGATGGTAGCGGCGTTCTGCTGCCACAGACCCAGCACCAGATCCCGGTCCATGTGGTAAAGATTCCGGGCGATATGCTCCTTCACCTGCTGGATCAGCCACGTTTTGCTCAGCACAAAAATGTCCATAGATGCTTCGTAGTCGGCGGGGGCGGCATAGTCCACCGCCATATCGGTGATCTGTCCCTTTTCATCCAGCTTTACCGCCAGGTCCAAAAGTTTGCAGCCGTTGGCAATGCCGGACTTAGTAACCATGGTGATGTCCCTGCCGCTTTCGATATGGGAGGCCAGGACTTTGGTAAGATCGATATTGCTCAGCACTGCCGAGTCGATCATGATCACATATTCATCCTCAGAGCCGAACTCCAAAAACGCCATTGCCGCATGGAGAGATTCCAGCTTGCCCCGATACTGACCGGTGGTGGAGGTGGCGTAGGGCGTCAGATATTCCAGACCCCCTTCTTCCATGGTCAGACCCCATTCCTCGCCGGAGCCCACATGGTTCATAAGGCTCTGATAGCTGTGGCGGGTAACGATGCCGATGCGATGGACACCGGCGCAGGCAAGGTTGGAAAGGGCAAAGTCCACCTGCCGGTAGCGGCCGCCGAAGGGCAGACTAGCCATGGTGCGCTTTTCTGTCAATGCGCTGATCGAGCCGTCGTTGGCGAAGATGATACCCATTGCTTTCATATTGCGCACCTCCTTAGATCATCTCACCGGGCAAAAGCACGGTGTTGCTTTCCAGAACGGAATTTTTGCTGGTAACACAGATTTTTTTTGCATCCTCCGGGCTGAATGCGCCGCCTACCACAGCACCCTTGCAGACCCGGCTGCCTTCGCCCAGAATGGCGTGGCGGACAATGGCACCGGATTCGATCACCGCACCGGGCATTACCACACTGTCCTCCACCAAGGCACCCTCGCCTACGGTGCAGCCGGTGGAAATGATGCAGTGGCGTACCGTGCCATAGATCTCGCTGCCTTCGGCGATGAAGGAATTGACCGTTACCGCTTTTTCGTCGATGTAGGAGGAGGGGAGGGCGTTGTTCCGGGCGTAGATCCGGGATTTTTCATCTCCCCGGATGTTGAACGCCGGGTCTTTGCCCAGCAGGTCCATATTGGCCTCCCACAGAGAATCGATGGTGCCCACGTCCTTCCAATAGCCGTTAAAGGTATACGCCATCAGCTTATGGCCTGCGGCAAGGAGCTTGGGGATTATGTTCTTGCCAAAGTCGTTGGAGGAATCCGGGTCCTCCTCGTCTGCGATCAGAAATTCCCGCAGCACCTTCCAGTTAAACACATAAATACCCATAGAGGCGTTGGTGGACTTGGGGTGCTTGGGCTTTTCCTCAAATTCATAAATGGAGCCGTCGGGGTTGGTGTTGAGAATACCGAAGCGGCTTGCCTCCTCCAGAGGCACTTCCCGGACGGCGATGGTGCAGGCGGGATTGTTCTTCTCGTGATATTCCACCATACCGGCATAGTCCATCTTGTTGGTGTGGGCGCCGGAGGGGGC
>JAZRMP010000056.1:0-2353 GCA_045647705.1 Faecousia sp. | reverse complement strand
ATACTTGCGGCGGCGTTCACCCCAAATACCTACTTTCGGGCGCTCCGGCACTTCAAGGTTGGGCAGCAAATAATCACCAACCTGTCGATATTCGCCACCCATAGTTTCATATGTAGATTTCATAATTAGTTCCTCCTTTTGTTGTTCTGTTGTCATTTTACAAAAAGCTTTTTGAAATGACGAATCTACGGAGGAATATGTGTGTTTCTGCCGGTGTTTTGTTAGTTTAAGTCAAGTCCGTTATGAACACCCGCACCAAATCACAGGGGCACCCCATCGGGGTGCCCCTGTGATTTGTAAGGAAGACAGGACTGTCAAGAGCAACATGGGTAACACCCAGGGAAGACACATAGGTTACAGTCTACGGATGTGGCGATTGAGAAGTTTACCTTCGATTGCATCAATCGAAGCAATCTGATAATTTCTGTAGATAACCGAAAATGTATCATTCTCACCAAACCGGATTTCGAGCTTTGTGTCTGCCATAGATTCGCTTAGAAAGAGTTGAAGCGGACCAAAACGAAGGATCCCCCAATTGTTAACCTTAACCAGTTTAGCCCCTTCCTCATAGATATAAGGCTTCGGCTCGTAGTATGGACGGGTACTGGATGTGTAGACACTAGCCGGTGTTTTCATGCCAAGGGCATGGTGGGGACGCATCTCATTATACACCCATCGCCAGTTCTCCAATCGTGCTTTTGCTTCCGCCATATTAGATGGTGTTACCCGCAAAGCTTCTTGCTTCAAGGTCCTGTGGAAACGCTCGATCTTTCCTTGCGTTTGTGGATGGATTGGCCGTCCGTGAATTGGCTGGATATCCAGATCCATGAGAAAACGCTCAAAGAAGGATATTCCTTTATGCGGTCCAGCAAATTGGGCACCATTGTCTGATAAGACTGAATTTGGCAATCCATACTCCTGAAAAGCCAGAATAAAGCTGTCTTTTACCCCAGATGCGGAATCTTTGGGATCAATACGAATGCTGAATCGAGAATGATCGTCCAGAATTGTCAGAGGATAACAACGCACACCGTTCCCCAACAAGAAGTCCCCCTTGAAATCCGTTTGCCACATCTCGTTGCAGTGCTCCTTTTCGAACCGCTGAAATGCTTTGTGCTTCACGGATTCTGCAGGATCTACTAAGCCATTGCGCTTGAGAATATTGCAGCAGGTCTTATCACTGGGCAGCCCCTCTACTCCGGAAGCTTCTAAAGCAGCCCGGATCGTCTTGCCACCCCAGGAAGGGTGTTGTAGGCGCAACTGGAGAATCTCCTGTTCAATCCTGCTGGCTGTTTTAGAAGGCTGACGGTGCGGTCTTCTGCTTTGGTCACAAAGCGGAAGACCCAATTCGGACCGATTGATCCACTTATGTCCTGTTTTCCGACTGATACCGTATTGACGGCACAGCTCGCTGATGTTCGCATCTTCCGCTGTCGCTTCCTGCACGAATTGTTTTCTTTGTTCCATTACAGTCTTTGTCTCCCACGACATCTGACCCACTTCCTTTGCTCGTCGGATGTCTTGTATTATAGCAAAAACTGTTACCTATGTCTCTTCCCTAACTGTTACCTATGTTACTACACTATACACGGTCACTATCCTGACGACGCTTTCTATGATATTTGTGACGAACTGGGTCTGCTTGTGTGGCAGGATTTTATGTTCGCCTGCGCAGTATATAATCTGACGGAAGAATTCGAGCAAAATATTACTGCAGAGTTTATAGATAATATCCGGCGGCTGCGACACCATGCCTCTCTGGCCCTTTGGTGCGGCAATAATGAGATGGAGGACTTTGTAGGAAAAGGCATCTGGGTGACCGATCCGCAGCAGAAAGCTGACTATCTCAAAATGTATGAGGACATCATACCTTCCGTATTAAAGGAAGAAGATCCCCAAACCTTTTATTGGCCCGCCTCCCCTTCCTCCGGCGGCAGTTTCGACAATCCCCAAGATCCGAGCCGGGGTGATGTTCACTACTGGAAGGGATGGCACGGGCAGAAACCCTTCACAGATTACCGGAATCATAAATTCCGTTATGTCTCTGAGTTTGGTTTCCAGAGTTTCCCCTGCATGGAAACCATTGAAGCCTTTACAGAACCGGAAGACCGTAATGTATTCTCCTATGTCATGGAAAAGCACCAGCGCAATGCCTCTGCTAACGGCAAAATTTTGTCCTATTTATCTCAGATGTATCTGTACCCCAGAGATATGACAAACTTGGTTTACGCTTCTCAGCTGCTCCAGGCCCAGGCAATGCAGTACGGCGTAGAACATTGGCGGAGAAATCGGGGGCAATGTATGGGCGCTGTAGTCTGGCAATTGAATGATTGCTGGCCGGTTGCCTCCTGGT
>JAZRMP010000055.1:0-6096 GCA_045647705.1 Faecousia sp. | reverse complement strand
AAGAGCGGAAAAAGTCTGGTAATACACATATAATTCAAGATTATTGCCCGCTTTCCTCATCCGACTCCGCTTACGCGGAGCCACCTTCCCCCCGGGGGAAGGTACGGGTGCACGCCGCATACAACTGCCCGATAAATCGGAATTTGTTGAGCTTCGGAGAATTCTTAATTCTTCATTCTTAATTCCTAATTCGCACATTTCTCTTGACAAGTACACGTATGCGTACTATTATGGTAATATAACCCGTAGTTAGTACGCAATATCGTGCTTTCAAGGGGTATTATAGTACGTCTTAGCGTACTTGTCAATGCCTATAGTTCGTATTTTCGTACTTTTGGCAGAACAGACAAACAGGGGGCAAATAATATGTGCAATTTGTACGACCGCATCAAAAACGCCTGTGCCCAGCGCGGGCTGACCGTCAGTGCCATGTGCCTACAGCTTGGCATGAGCAAAAGTGTCATGTCCGACCTGCATTCCGGCAGAAAAAAGACCCTGTCGGCAGACACACTGGGAAAGATCGCGGAATACCTGCAAGTATCGGCAGACAGTCTTTTGGGGAAGACCCAGCCGGACGTGCTGGAGGATGTGGACATTGCATTTTACGGAGAATTTAAGGAGCTGAATGCGGCGCAGAAGGAGGTCGTGCGGGACATGGTCCGTCTGATGCGCCAGCGACAAGAGGAATAAGCGGTGTTTGAATTAAAGGATTTTTATGACTATTGCCGGCAAAACGGCGTGGATGTGATTCCCTTTGCGGGGATGCCCCACCCGGGTGCCACCCTCCGGGACCGGGGGCGATATGCTGTATTTTTGGATTTCACCCAGATCTCCAGCACCCGGCTTTTGCGGGGAATTTGCAGCCATGAGATGAGCCATGCCGCCACCGGCGCGCTGCACAAGGTGGCAAGCCCCTTTGAACTGGTGGAGCGCAGCGAATATCGCGCCAACCGATACTTTGCCCAGCACTTTTTAACGGCGGAGGATTTTCAGACGGCGTTTCGGGAGGGCTTTACCGAGCTGTGGCAGTTGGCAGAGTATTTCGATCTGCCGGAGCAGGACGTAAAAAACGCCCTGACCTACTGGTCAGAGCGCCGGGGCGTAAAATTTAATTGAAAATGATTTGTCAAATTACCATTTTGCGGCGAGATTATTCATTAGAAATCGTAGAGGCGACCAGAAGGTGAATTGCCCCAAAGGGGCAAGAGAAGCCACCCTGGGGTGTTGGTCGTCCGTTGCGGACGTGCAATGCACGCCCCTACAAATAGGATAATCAAACGCACCGGCAAATCAGCGTTTGCGTTCACAAAAACGACAAAAAATGTTCGTTTTTCCGTCATTACCTGTTCAAAAATTCCGATTATGATAACTCCAGAAAGACACGGTTTGCCGTGAAGCCGGGTCTTTCGTCCGCAAATACTCTTTTCTACCTCTCTTCTTTTTATTCCAAAGGAAAGACCCATAGCCACCCGGCTATGGGTCTTTTCTCTGTTTGCAGGCATATTCGTATGCCATTTTATAATCCCCCAACTCCCGATAGCACCGCTCCAAAAGCGGCATCGTCCGGGCAGGAAGGGTTTCCTCCGCCCGGCAGAGAAATTCCGCAGCCGCCGCCGGGTCCCCGGATTCCAACGCCGCCTGTCCCCGAAGCAGATACCACTGTCCGTCCCGCCGGTCAGCCCCCTCCAGAATTGCGGCGCACCGGGCATACTCTGCCTGTAAAAAAGCGGCATAGCCCCTTGCCAGTACCTCATCCTCCCAGCCGGGCAGCCGGGAAACGATCTCCTCCGCCGATGTGGGCGCAACCCGAAAGGCAAGAAGCAGCAGCCGCCGTTCCAGCCCGGACGTGTAATACGGGGTCCTTTCCCCCGCCCGGGCAGCCCGGTCCAGCAGTTCTCTGGCGTAAGCATCCCTGCCTTCCGAAATAGCAGCCGATGCCATTTCCAGGGTACACAGTGCCTCCAAAAGATACCGCTCCGGGTCAAACACCGGGTCCGGTGGCGCATATTCTTCCAATGCCGCCAATGCCTGTTCCCATGCGCCATCTGCAAACGCCTGCCGCGCCCGGTCGATTACCTGCCGGTTTGGCAGCAGCACCGCCTGCTCCTCCAGAAAATAGCTGATGGGCCTCCCCAACCGTCCGGCAAGGGCTGAAAGCGTATCCATACCGGGCCTTGCCCTGCCGCTTTCGATGAGGGAAAGCATATTCCGGGTGATGGTATCGCCGCAAAGCTGTCGCTGGGACAGCCCCGCCTCCAGCCGCGCCTGTTTGATTTTCTGACCGATCCCCACATCCTCACCCCCGGGTAATTGATATTTACCCCATTGTACCACACCTTGCCCCCAAATGCTACAAAAAAGAATTGCTATTTCCCCTGGAATACGATATAAATAAATGGAGATTCTATCAAATTCCTGTTTCCCGGGCAGTCTGCTCACCCCATGTCATTTCGACCGACCCTTCGCTTATGCGAAGGGGAGCGGAGAAATCCGTTCTCTTACAAAGGGTATTACGGATTCCTCGACTTCGCAGCAACCGCTGCTCCGCTCGGAATGACAAGCAGTAAACTGCCCGATAAACAGGAATTTGTCTGAGGATAATTTTCAACTTTCAATTCAAAAAGGGAGTTTTTTATGAACATAGCCAACTTAAAGCACCAGTCCGGGCAGATCCTTGCCACCCATGGGGGCAACTTTTTCCGGCTGACCTTGATCCACAGTGCCATCACCCTAGGCATCTCGACACTGGTTACGATCCTCAACTTTCTGCTGTCCCGGCAGATCGCTAATACAACCGGCCTGTCCGGTATCAGCACCCGCACGACCCTCACCGCTATGCAAACCATGTTGTCTCTGGGGCTGTCGGCAGCCCTACCCTTTTGGGACATGGGCATCCTTCGTGTTGCCCTGCTCACCACCCGGGGCCAGACCCCCTCGGTCTCCACGCTGCCCGAGGGCTTCCGTCGGTTCGGACCGGTCCTTCGGACATTTCTGCTGCGGCTGCTGCTGATTTTCGGAGTAGGCTTTGCCTGTTTGCAGGCAGCCAGTATTTTGTTTATGCTCTCCCCTCTGAGCTACCGCACCATGGAAGTGATGGAGCAGCTTTTGGCCCAAATGGATGCATCCCAGCTTCAGGCTATGGACCCGGCGGCGGTGGAAGCACTGCTGCCCACCCTTATCCCGGTGTATGTAATCTTTGGTGCGCTGCTGTGCGGCATTCTGGTCCCCCTTCTGTACCGTCTGCGGCTGCTGGACTTTGCCATCATGGACACCGCTCCCGGTGCCCGGGCAGCCCTCCGGCAAAGCATTGTCCGGATGCGGGGCAACCGGCTTGCCTTCTTCCGTCTGGATCTGAGCTTCTGGTGGTACTACGGTATGCAAATCCTGGCAGCCGCTCTGGCGTATGCGGATATACTGTTGGATTGGCTGGGTGTGCCCATCCATGGAGATGTGGCATTTTTCCTGTTTTATTTTCTGAGCCTTGCCGCCCAGTTGTTGCTCACATGGCAGTTTGCCCCCCGGGTCTTGACCACCTGCGCCCTTGCCTATGAGGAACTGCAAGCAGCGAATTGAAAATTCCCACCGGATTCCTGTTTATCGGGCAGTTCGTCCCGCCCTATGTCATTTCGACCGACCCTGAGCGAAGTCGAAGGGGAGTGGAGAAATCCGTTACCCTGCAAAGGAGCACGGATTCCTCGACTTCGCTACGCTCCGCTCGGAATGGCAAGCAGGAAACTGCTCGTCAAATCGGAATTTGTTGATTTTCGGATAATTGTCAATTAAAAAGCTGACAGAGGGTTGCCCTTCTGTCAGCTCTTTTTATTCGCTTTTCAATAGATCTGCCAAGGTAATGCCGTCAAAAAATTCATTGACCATCCCATCCAGCTTTTCCCACATGGGCAGGGTGTGGCAGCAGGTAGCCCGGTTGCAGGCATTGGGACCCTGGGTGGTGCAGGACACCGTATTCAGACTGCCCTCGGTGAGTTTGAGGATGCTGCCCACGGTGTATTCCTCCGGCTTCCGGTTCAGCCGGTAGCCGCCGCCCTTGCCATGAACCGCGTCCACAAACCCAGCTTTTGACAAGGTTGCCATAATGGCCTCCAGATATTTTTGACTGATGCCTTCGGCATCGGAGATCTGCTTCAGAGGGATGTACCCCTCGCCCCCGTGGAGGACGAAGTACACCATCACCCGCAGCGCATACCGCCCCTTGGTACTAACGATCATAGTAACCCCCCATTTTTCTCGTAGGGGCGAGCATTGCTCGTCCGCTTCAGTGCACTGTTACTCGTGGCAGTGGGCGCAGTTTTCGCAGTCGGGAAACTGGGAAGCATCGTAGGGAATGCCGTTGCGGTCGTAATAATTTTTCAGCGCGGACTTGATCGCCTCCTCGGCAAGAACGGAGCAGTGGAGCTTATGTGCCGGCAGTCCGGACAACGCCTCGGCAACTGCCTTGTTGGTTAGCTCCATGGCATTCTGGATGGACTTGCCCTTGATCATCTCCGTCGCCATGGAGGAGGATGCAATGGCACTGCCGCAGCCAAAGGTCTCAAACTTCACATCGGTGATAATATCGCCGTCGATCTTCAGATAGATCTTCATAATATCGCCGCACTTGGCATTGCCAACCTCGCCGATACCGTCTGCGTCTTCAATGACGCCCACATTTCTGGGATTCATAAAATGATCCATAACAACTTCACTGTAAAGAGCCATAATATTTTCTCTCCTTAATTAAGAAACAAAAATTAAAAATTAAGAATTAAAATTGAGAATTAAGAAAAGAATTGCCTTGGGCATACACGCCCTTGTAATAACAACAAAAAATTCTTAACTCTTAATTCTTAATTATAGAATATACTCTCTCTTGCCGATTTGCAGATCTCTCCACACCGGGCTGATGGACCGCAAATACTGTACAACCTCGGGAACGACCTTCAGGATATGCTCCACTTCC
The DNA here is from genome assembly GCA_045647705.1 of Faecousia sp. Classification (GTDB taxonomy): domain Bacteria; phylum Bacillota; class Clostridia; order Oscillospirales; family Oscillospiraceae; genus Faecousia. The sequence goes on along the minus strand of JAZRMP010000055.1, from coordinate 1,139 downwards.
TCGTCGGTATTGTAGTGGCACACGGAAAGCCGCAGGGAGCCGTGGGCAACATCGTGCACCCGACCGATGGCAAGCAGCACATGGCTGGGGTCAAGGCTACCGGAGGTGCAGGCAGAGCCGGAGCTGGCGCACACGCCCTTGGCATCCAGCAGTAAAAGCAGGCTCTCGCCCTCGATGCCCTCGAAGCAGAAGCTCACGTTGCCGGGCAGCCGGTTTTGGGGATCACCGTTAAGGGCGCTGTGGGGGATCTGAGAAAGACCCGCGATCAGCTTATCCCGCATAGCAGAAACTTTCCTGGTGTTTTCTTCCATATTCCGGCAGGCATCCTCCAGCGCAGCCGCCAGACCCATAATGCCGGGGATATACTCGGTGCCTGCCCGCTTGCCCCGCTCCTGCGCGCCGCCCTCGATCAGATTGGTCAGCAGGATGCCGCGACGGACATACAGCGCGCCCACGCCCTTAGGGCCGTGGAACTTGTGGCCGGAAAGGGACAGCATATCAATGTTCTGCGCCTTTACGTCGATGGCAAGATGCCCAGCCGCCTGCACCGCATCGGTGTGAAACAGCACGCCCTTTTCCTTGCACACCGCGCCGATTTCCGCGATGGGCAGCACAGAGCCGATCTCATTGTTGGCGTACATACAGGTAACCAGACAGGTATCCTCCCGGATGGCATCTTTGACCTGCTGTGCGGTGATGTTATGCCCTTTGGACACATCCAGAAGGGTAATTTCAAAGCCCTCTTTTTCCAGTTTCTGGAGGGTGTGCAGTACCGCATGATGCTCAAAGGCGGTGGAAATAATATGCATTTTGCATTTGCGGCGGCCCAAATATGCCGCCGACAGAATGGCTTGGTTGTCTGCCTCGCTGCCGCCGGAGGTAAAGTAAATTTCCCTGGCTTCGCAGCCGAGGACAGCTGCGACTTTGGCACGGGCATCCTCCAGCAGTTCCTTGGCCTCCTGACCGGGGGTGTGAAGGCTGGAGGGATTTGCGTAAATTTTATCAAAATACGGCACCATGGCATCAATGGCAATTTTGCTCATTTTGGTGGTTGCCGCGTTGTCAGCGTAAACTTGCATAACGTTTCCTCCATGGGTTTTCTTTTTCCTATCTTTTCCATAGGTAAATATAGCACCCCT
>JAZRMP010000054.1:0-55949 GCA_045647705.1 Faecousia sp. | reverse complement strand
AGTTTTGCAGACTCTTGCCTTACCACTTGGCCACGGTACCATTATGAAATAAGGAACGCCATGCGTTCCTTATCTATTTGGAGCGGGTGACGAGGCTCGAACTCGCTACCTCCACCTTGGCAAGGTGGCGCACTACCAGATGAGCTACACCCGCATCTCGGCTTCGTGAAGAAGCCGTGGTGCCTCCGGTCGGAATCGAACCAACGACACGTGGATTTTCAGTCCACTGCTCTACCTACTGAGCTACAGAGGCATATTGAGCAGAGCATTAAGCTCTGCTCAGATGCTTTATATGGCGACCCGGAACGGACTCGAACCGTCGACCTCCAGCGTGACAGGCTGGCGTGCTAACCGACTGCACCACCGGGCCAGATATGGTGGGAACAACAGGGCTCGAACCTGTGACCCCATGCTTGTAAGGCATGTGCTCTCCCAGCTGAGCTATGCTCCCATACCGCCGCAAAGCGCGTGCGCATCTCAGCGACGGGTATCATTATACCCAAGGATGGTTTATTTGTCAAGCACTTTTTCTTATTTTTTATCAACAATTATGCGCCTGCAAAATCCCTGCGGCTACCGCAAAAACACAAAGGATTTCAAACTTTTTTTAGGATTTCCCGGATGTCGTCCGGCGTAAATTCATAAACCTCATCGCAGAACTGGCATTCCACCGGAAAGGTTTTCCCCTCATCGGCAATCTCGGACAACTCCTTCCTGCCCAGACTAATCAGTGCGGCAGTTACCCGCTCCCTGTCGCAATAGCATTTATAGCTGACCTCAGTAGTCTCCATAAACACAACCCCCAGATCTCCACAGACCTGACCTAAAATATCCTCAGGGGTCATTCCTTGCTCCAGCATGGCTGTTACTGCACCAGCTCTCTGGATTCCCTTTTCCACTGCATCGATCGTCTCCTCAGTCGCTCCGGGAAGCAGTTGGATCAAATACCCACCTGCTACCTTCACGCTTAGGTCCTTATCCACCAAAACACCAAGGGCACAGGCTGTGGGTGTCTGCTCGCTTTGTGCAAAGTAAGCGGTAACATCATCACCTATCTCACCGGAAACCAGAGGGATAGACCCCACATAAGGTTCTTTCATTTGAAGATCCCGTATCACAGTCAAGGTGCCATTCCCCACCGTTGCGCCCACATCCAGCTTGCCGGGATGTTTTTCCACCAAAGGAACCTTCGGCTCATACACATAGCCCCGGACGTTTCCAATAGCATCCGACACACAGACGATGGTACCGATCGGACCGTCGCCCTTAATCTGCAATGTCATAGAACCATTGTCCACCTTTTGCATATTGCCCATCATGGATGCGGCTGTCAGCACTCTGCCAAACGCGGCAGTTGCATTGGGTGTTGTGCCCTGAAGCTGCGCTCCACGGCGTACCAATTCGGTAGAACGAATAGCAACGACCTTAACCAGTCCATCCATGGTCATGCCTCTTACCAAATAGTCATTCATCTTACTTTTCCCTTTCTCGCCTTAAAATAGATGCGCTGCTCGCCCGGCTCGGGCGGGCACAATCTCCGGTCTGCGTAAACTTCGATACCGGTAAAACCAGCCTCCCGAAGATAATCCGTTAGTTGTTCGGCAGAGTATGCATACTCCCGGTGTTCTTCAAAGCTGCGCTGCCACAAATTCCCATTGCGTTGGAACAAATCCATCCCATAGGAGCAAATATTGGCTTGGTCATCATATTCCCCCCGCCAAACGCAGTACACATCCTCATCCTCGTCCAGAAACACCTGACCGTCCATAGCTTTAAGCTTCTCCGGTGTGTTTACATCAAAGATAAAACAACCGCCGGGATTCAGCACTTTATAGACTCGTTTGATCGCTGCCAGACAATCCCCAGGGTCCGTAATATAATTCAGACTGTCCAATGCGCACACCGCCAGATCTACACCTCTGGGAAGCCGAAGCTGCTCCAGCTTCTGACAGGTAAACGTTATAGCAAACGCTCTCTCACAGGCTTTCTGCGCCGCCACACAGAGCATTTCCTCGGACATATCCACCGCCGTTACACCCATCCCCTGCTCTGCCAGCAAAAGGGCTACAGAGCCGGTACCGCAGGCAAGATCCACAACCGTTCTGGGTTGCAGTCCCTCTCTGTTTAAAATCAGCCGGTAAAAATCCACCACGGCAGCATAATCCACGTCATTGGTCAGACGATCATAGCTAACTGCCAGATTCCGGTAAGCATCCACCGCTACACCTCCGCAATTTTACATCAAAAAAACATCCCGGACGATGGGTCCGGGATGCTACAGAATTTCAATTAACGGCTGAAAATGCTGAAAATGTCTTCAATGTCATCAGCAGCCTTACTTGCCTTCTCGGAAGCAGGATCGGACTCTTTGTCCTCTTCCTTGTGCTCAAAACCGGTTGCAATAACGGTAACACGCATCTCGTCCACAAATTCGTCGGAGGAGGTGGCTCCGAAGATAATATTTGCTTCGGGATTGGCAGCTTCCTGCACGATGCCGGCAGCAGTCTCCACATCATCCAGAGTCAAGTCAGCAGAGCCGGTAACATTCACCAGAACACCGGTAGCACCGTTGATAGAAGTCTCCAGCAGGGGGCTGGCAACAGCCGCCAGAGCAGCCTGCTCAGCCTTCTCGCGACCGGAAGCAATACCCACGCCCATGTGTGCGCGACCGGCATCCTTCATAACCGCAGAAACGTCAGCAAAGTCCAGGTTGATAATCACGCGGTCGGAGTAGCCAACCAATTCAGAGATAGAGGTAACTGCCTGCTTCAGCACATCGTCAGCAATGCCGAATGCGTTGGCAAAAGTGATCTTCTGGTCGGTAACATACTTCAGTCTGTCGTTGGGGATGATGACCAGAGAATCAACCTTCTCAGACAGAGCGGCAATGCCCTGCTCAGCCTGGCGCATACGGTTGGCACCCTCAAACTTAAAGGGCTTGGTAACAACGCCGACAGTCAGAATGCCAGCCTCGCGAGCCAAATCAGCCACAATGGGAGCAGCACCGGTACCGGTACCACCACCCATACCGGCAGTGATAAACACCATGTCGGTATTCTCCAAAATCTTGCCAATGGCAGCTCTGGATTCCTCAGCAGACTTCTGTCCGATCTCGGGCTTGGAGCCGGCACCCATACCGCCGGTAAGTTTCTCACCGATCTGCACCTTATTGGGGCAGATAGATTTGTTCAAATCCTGCTTATCGGTATTAACAACAATAAAGTCAACACCCTGTACACCGGCTTCAATCATGCGGTTGATAACATTGTTACCTGCACCGCCGACACCGATTACTTTAATTTTCACAACGCGATCCTGGAACATTTCAGACATTATGCTCTCCTCCTATGTATCGTTGCATCCGTGGGAAAGACCCTCTTCTGCCATAATTATAATGTTACCTGTATATTCTACAGCGAAAATCCCATTTGGTCAATAGAAATTCTTATTTTTCGCCAAAGTTTTTTATAAAAAATTGCACTTTAATCGTTAAACGGTGTGTATATTACCTGATATTCCTTCTCGGGATCCGGCTGAATCGTCAGGCTGGCATCCAGAATACCACTGTCATAGGTCTGCATATACTGTTCGATGGCTGTTTTTATCAAAGCAATCTTGTAGGAAAGCTGTGTTGTGTCGCCCAGAAGCAGTTGAAACCGTTCGCCGTACCACAATTCTATATTTCCCAGATTGGACACATCCAGACTTGCAATCTCACCAATAATACGGTTACTTTCCAAATACTGCAGGATCGAAATTACCGCACTGAATTGCTCGCTGGCAAGCACTGTAACCGGGACTGTTTGTCCCTCCTCGGCACTCTGCTGAGGCTGGGCTGCTGTGCCGGGTTTACCAACTTCCGGAGCTTCCAGCTTTACGCCCTTGATTTGGGTGTAGAGACCGGCATCGGCACTGTTTGTTTTCTCCACCACGCCGCCATCCGCCCGAATCAACCACCAAGAACTATCGCTAGCTTCAATAGCATAGACCACATCCAGTTCCTTAATCTCAATTCTTACCGTATCCGGGAGTTTTATTCCGATCCGAACCTTATCGACATAGGGAAGCCGGGATTTAATATTGCTGCTCAACTTTGGTTCACTGATCGTCAGCAGGTTTTCTCCATCCTGAATCCCGGATGCCTCCCGCACATCCCAGGCGGTGTATTTATTCATACCGGTAACTGTTACCGTTTTAACTTTAAAGAAAATAGACATGCCAAACAGCAGTGCCAAAACCACAGCTACAACAGTAGCCAAGCGAAGCAGAAACCGATTCCGGTTAAACGGACCCGGCTGCGTATACACCACATCCGGACTGGGCTTGGGTGCCGTCTTATGCCGTGTCTTGGGCCGCACTGCCGTACTGTTGCGGGGCTTGCGGGTTTTTGTCCCGGTCGCTCCCCCGGCAGTCCGTGTGTTGGCTGTTTTTCGCTGCCCTGTTCCCCGGGCTTTATCTCTGGTATCCATATTATATCTCCTTACTTGCCGCTTCCCAACTGGTAAATAATATCACACAGCCGTTCCGCCGAATCCAGAACACACATCTTTTGCAGTGCTTTCTTCATCTGTGTGCGCTGCTCGCCGTCTGCCAGCAATGATGTGATCTGGTTCATCAGTCCTTCCGGAGTACAATCCTTCTCCAGAATCAACACCGCAGCACCGTTATCCGCAAGTGCCCGGGCGTCTTTTTCCTGATGATTGTCCGTAACATTAGGCGACGGAATTAAAATACACGGTGTCCCGGAAGCTGCAATTTCATTGCAGCTTGAGGCTCCCGCGCGACTGATGATCACATCCGCCGCCGCCATGACCGTAGGCATATTGTAAATATACTCCTGAACGGTAATCCCCTTTCCTTCAGAAAGGTCTACCCCCTTCTGCGCCACAAGCTTCGGCATCCATTCCGTGGCATAGCTACCCATGGCATGGATGTGCTGAAAGGGATAGCCGGCATCCTTTTCTAACCGAAACAAATCCGCTACCGCTTCATTCATAGCTTTCGCGCCCTGGCTTCCAAAAGCGGATACTACCAAAGGCCGTTCATCCAGCCCCAATTCCCTGCGGGCATCTGCCTTTTTTGTAAAAATAAACTCTCTACGCACCGGCATACCCACCGTCTCCACTTTCTCTGGACGGCGATAGTATTTGGCACTTTCCGGAAAGCAGGTCAACACCCGGTTAGCTCTGCCGGCAATCATTCTTGTTGTCAACCCAGGCATAGCGTTTGCCTCATGGACGCAGGTAGGAACCCCCAGCATACTGGCTGCAAAAAGCGCAGGAAAGCTTGCATAACCTCCGGTACCTACCACAACATCAGCTTTAAAGTCCCGGATGACCTTTTTGCAACTGCTGACCGCCTGAAACACATAGCTGACAGCCCGCAGATTGTACTTTATCGCCGCAAAATTCCTTCCTCTGGACATTCCGGAAGCAGGAATCGTATGCAGCCGATAGCCGGCTTTGGGAACCAATTCCTCCTCCATCCTGTCTTTTGCTCCGATAAACAGAATGTTGCTGTCCGGATACCGTTCCTTCCAGATATTCGCAACTGCAATGGCAGGGTTAATATGCCCACCTGTGCCACCGCAGGTAAAAATCACATTCATTACAAGACCTCCTGTCGTGTTGCTTGGTTGCGATAACGGGAAACACTCAGTACAATTCCCATCTCTCCCAAGTTGACCGCCAGCGCCGTTCCTCCATAGGAAAAAAAGGGCAAAGCAATCCCGGTAGATGGCAAAAGGTTGGTAACAACCCCCAGATTCAAGGCAGTCTGTACCGCTATGAGGGTTATAAGCCCTGCTGCCAACACCGTAGAAAATCTATCCGGTGCACGCAGGGCAATCCAGTAGCCCCGCAGGATCAGCAACGCAAACAGCAAAACAATCAACAGCGCACCTACAAGGCCTAGTTCCTCGCAAATGATAGCAAAAATATAATCATTATACTGAAAAGGCAAATACAAATATTTTTGTCGGCTTTTGCCGAATCCTAAACCAAACAAGCCCCCAGAGCCAATGGCGTACAGCGATTGCAAAATCTGATACCCTGTATCACCGGGATCCTGCTCCGGGTGGATCCACGCAGTAACACGGTCGCCGGCGTACCCCATAAAACTGATGTAAACGACCACAAACACTGCGGCAGCCCCGGCTCCAGCCAGAAGCCATTTGGGATTGGTTCCCGCTACAAACATCATAACCACCGCAACCATCCCCATCAGCATGATTGCGGAAAGGTGCTTTTCCAACGCCAGTGGTATCAAAATCCCCAAAAGGGCACTGCCAAAACCGAGAACACCGTACCGAAATTCCTTTGCAGACGGGCCAAAGCCCTTCGTCAGCCGGGCAAACAGAACAATCAGTGTGAACTTGGCGATCTCAGAAGGCTGAAATTGCAGTCCTGCAATATTAATCCACCGTCTCGCACCATTAACCGATTCTCCAAACAGCAGTACTGACAACAGAAGCGCGATACTAATACCGTATAGAGGCCACGCCGTCCGCAGCCAGAAATCCGGCGGAATCCGGCTCAACAGAACCATTGCCACCAGTCCGATCACTGCGCACACGCCTTGCTTTTGCAAATATCGGGTAGATACGGTATATCCTGTGTCATACTCGCTTTGGGCATAGCTTGCAGAATAGAGCATTACAAGCCCCACTACGAGCAGAAGCATCAGCAAAACCAGAAACGGAATATCCACACTTGCGCCTGTCCGGCCAAGACCCGGATGGCGGTCCTCCTTGGTGTGCAGTGTTTTCTGCACAGCCATAAGAAGCTCCTTTCGATTTTAACCGATCATTCCGACAATACTAAACCAGGCAACAACGCACATAAGCGCAGACACGCTGGCAAATACCAGCACAATTTTCTCTTCCCTCCATCCGCACATCTCAAAATGGTGATGAATCGGTGCCATTTTAAAAATACGTTTTCCGTGGGTTAGTTTAAAATAAATCACCTGCAAAATCACAGACAACGTCTCTACAATGTATACCAACCCCACCAGAATCAAAACCAGAGGCATATCCAGTGCAAACGCTAAAGCACAGACAACGCCTCCCAGGAACAAAGAGCCAGTATCGCCCATGAACACCTTCGCGGGATGCCAGTTGTAGAGCAGATACGCCACCAGACCACCCATCAGGGAAGCCGGCAGCAGTGCCAAATCAAACCGCCCCTTGGCTATAGCCGTTACCGCAAAAAAAGCCATTACCGGTATGGTAACACTTCCGCACAGCCCGTCTACACCATCTGTTAAATTGACTGCGTTGACACACCCAACCATTACGAACATAGCAAAGAAAATATATACCAATGGATGGATATTGGAGATGGTAATATTTACAAAGGGGATGTAAAGATCACAACTCATGACCCCCTGCTTGTACAATAGATAAAGGTAAAGTGCAGAAACTGCCATTTGCAGCATCGCCTTCTGGGCAGATGTCAGACCCAGATTGCGCTTGAATTTCAGCTTAAAAAAATCATCCAAGAAACCAACAAAGCCAAAGCACAGGGATAGGCCCAGAACATAAAGAACCGTATAATCCTCCATAGTGAACAAATTGCCCAGCACACAAAGAATCGCTGATGCGATGAACATCAGCCCGCCCATCATAGGCGTGCCGGCTTTGTAGTTATGCCAGGTAGGACCCACCTCGCGGATGGACTGCCCTGCCTTCAGCGCGCGCAGTACCGGCAGCAGAAACCATCCAATGGCACCGCTAAGCACAGCTCCTGCAATGGCTGCGACAATAATTTTTGTCATAGTCTTTCCTCCGAATCACACATCCCGGGACAGAAACTGCTCCAAGATCCCTTCCATACGCATTCCTCTGCTGCCCTTGAACAGAAGCACATCTCCCGGCTTTGCCAACTGCTTTAGTGCCGCCACCAGCTTTTGGGCATCCTCATAAGCACTGACCCGGGTATCCGGCATACCACCGGTAATGGCACCGCTAACTACACGGCTGCTGTTTGGCCCGTAAGCAAACACCATGTCCGCATTTTCCGCAGCAATTCTGCCCAGCTTATAGTGCTCTGCCTGGGCGCAAACCCCAAGTTCCAGCATATCGCCCAGCACCGCTATCCGGCGACCGGTTCTCCCCCGCAGCACCAGCAGCGCGGCTGCCATAGACTCCGGACCGGCATTGTAACAGTCCTTAATGATGGTAAAAGCACCTGCCTGAAAAATTTCCTGCCTGCCCTCCATATTCCGAAACGCTGCAAGACCGGAACAGATTTTATGGATCTCAACGCCCATTTCCAGTCCAACAGAAATTGCTGCAAGCGCATCAGAAACATAATGCTCACCTTCCACGGGAAGGTCAACGGCAAAATGCTCGTTTCCATAGCGCACATCAAAAGACAAGCCGCCCTCTTTTTTCTGTACATTTTCACCCAAAACCGCACAATTCTCATTTCTTTCACCAAAATACAAGGCTTTTTCCAATGTTTTGTGCTGATTCCAAAGCAGAGAATTGTCGCCGTTAAGGACAATCTTCCCACCGGGCTCCATCCCTTCAAGGATCTCCAGTTTTGCCTGTAGGATTCCCTCTACAGACCCTAGATGCTCAATATGCATCGTACCGATATTGATAATGACTGCCAAATCCGGCTTTGCAATATTACTTAGATACGCAATTTCCCGGAAATGGTTCATCCCCATTTCCAGCACCGCTATCTGGGTATCCTCCGGCATGGAAAGAATTGCCATAGGCATACCAATGTCGTTATTGTGGTTTACCGGTGTCTTACTGACCCGGTATATACTCCCCAGGACAGCAGCAACCATCTCTTTGGTGGTACTTTTCCCCACTGAACCGGTAATGCCAACGACCTTCATACCCAAGCGCAGTCTCTCCTGCCGTGCAATATCGCCCAGCGCAATCCGGGTATCCGGAACCACGATAGCCGGATAATCGCCGTTGCAATGGGTGCATAGGACCGCCACCGCACCCTTTTCCAGCGCAGCAGGAATAAAATCGTGGCCATCCCTTGCTCCCTTCAATGCCACAAACAACTCGCCGGGTTGAATTTTCCGGGTATCGTTACCGGCACCCAGAAAGGTTACATCTTTATATTTGGGATCGATTTGACCGCCGCACCACTGTGCAGCCTGTTGCAGAGTGATCCTGCCCATCTTATTTCCTCGTTTCTTCCAGATACGCAGCTACCACTTCCCGTTCATCCAGATGGTGCTTCACGCCGTGTATCTCTTGATAAGTTTCATGTCCCTTGCCTGCCAATACGATTATATCATCTTTTTGGCCAATGTCCATAGCGTGTCTGATGGCTGCGGGACGATTTTCAATAACTTCATAGTTCTTGGCATCCCCAAGACCCTTCAAAATGTCCTCAATAATCGCCATTGGGGCCTCTGTCCGGGGATTATCGGAGGTAATAATTGCAATATCCGCAATGTCCACGCCAATTTTTCCCATAATAGGACGCTTGATAGGATCCCGGTCGCCGCCACAGCCAAACACCGCAATCAGGCGACCTTTGCAAAAGCCACGAACCGAGGTTAAGACGTTTTCAAGACCATCAGGGGTATGTGCATAGTCAATCAGTACCGTGTAAGGCTTTCCGGGTGTGGGAACTACCTCCACCCTACCCTTAACTCCCTTAGCGGTTTTTAATGCTTCCGCAGACTCCTTCAAGGAAATCCCAAGACAGGCAGCGCAGCCGAGGACTGTAAGCCCATTGTAAACAGTAAACTTTCCGGGGATCGGCAGGAAGATCTGTACCTGCTCCTCACCGCGAACCGCCGTGAAGGATACACCGTCTGCTAGGAAACAGGCATCCTTTGCATACAAATCCGCATCCGTCTTTGCAGAGGTGCTAAGAACATGGTCTGCCGCACCGGCACATATACGCTCATACCATGCATCGTCCCGGTTTGCCACACATTTGTCGCTGCGGGAAAACAGGATCGCCTTGGTATCGCAGTAATTTTCCATCGTTTTGTGGAAATCCAGATGGTCCTCCGTCAGATTGGTAAACGCCGCCACATCAAAATGGATACCGCCCACCCGTTCAAGGGCAATGGCGTGGGAGGATACTTCCATGATTACATGGGTGCATCCGCTATCCCGCATTTTTGCAAACAGTCTCTGCAAGTCCAGACTTTCCGGCGTGGTTCGTTCCGCAGGAACGGACTCGTTTCCGATCATATTGTCCATTGTACCGATCAGCCCTACCTTTGCCCCCCGGGCAACTTCCAGCACATGCTTCAAAAGCAACGTGGAGGATGTCTTTCCGTTGGTTCCGGTAACGCCGATAAGGGTCATAGATCGACCCGGGTGTCCATAATAATTTGCACCAATCAGTGCAAGTGCCAGCCGATCCGATTCCACCAGTACGTAGGGAATATTCGTATTTGGCTTTACCGCCGTAACAACTGCTACAGCTCCCTTTTCCAGTGCCATAGGGATGTAGCGATTCCCATCGGTTACAAAGCCGGTAATGGCAACAAACAGGCTGCCGGGTGTTACCTTTCTGGAATCGTATGTTACCTCGTTGACTTCTGTCTGCATATCCACAGACGCTTCAATCACTATCAGCCCATTAAGTAATTCTTTCAGTTTCATAGCTATTTCCTCCAGTTAGTCGGCAGCTTTTGTATCAGCAAATTGCAATTCAACAGTTGTTCCCACAGAAACCTGTGTGCCACTTGGAACTGATTGTGCTGTAACGGTTACATTGGGTGAGACTTCATTGTTGCCTTTCACCAGAATGTACAAGCCCAACAATCCGGCAGCATCGCTTGCCTGCTGTCGCGTCATACCGGAAAAATCCGGCATTTCTACCGTTTCCTGCTCCGGTTCCTCGCCCAAATACAGAATCACTTGGCTATCTCCCGGCACACCCTGCCCCGCATCCGGAAGCTGGGCAGTAACCGTTTCTGCCGTCCCCCGCAAAACACAGCTCAACCCCTGGTCTTTCAGAAGTTTTTCCGCCTCCTGAACAGACAATCCGGTCATATCCTCCAAAACCACTGTTCTGCCCGCAGCATCTTCTTCGGTGTAGTTATGCTTGACTCCCAGATAAGGTAGTATGTCCGCCATAACCGCGCCCACGGTAGGAGCAGCCATAACGCCCCCGGAAATATACAACCCAGTCTGTCGGGAAGGGGTGTCCAAGGCTACGAGTACAATATACTCCGGATCGTCCATTGGCGCAATACCCACAAATGATACGATTTTATCCAGAACACGCTGGCCATTCTCGTCAAAAACATCAATTTTTTCACTGGTACCGGTCTTTCCCCCAATGGAAAACCCCGCAACACTGGCATTTTTGGCAGTTCCTTCCGTAACCACAGAGGCAATAAGCTGACACATAGTTTGGGATGTTTCCTCGCTGATAACCTGGCGTAGCACTGTTGGCTCCTGCTTCAGCACCGTATTGCCCTCTGCATCCACCACCTCAGAAACGATATAAGGTTCAAGAAGATACCCACCGTTGACCACTGAGCTGATTGCACGCACAAGTTGCAGGGGTGTCAATTTAAAGGTCTGACCAAAGGATCCGGAGGTCAAGGACGCTGTCCCCCACTTATCTGTGTCTGTAACCAACGCTTTGTCAAAAAACACGCCCTTACTCTCTCCTGCCAGATCGATCCCTGTCTTCTCCAGTACTCCAAAACGCTGAACATAGTCATAAAACCGTTCACCGCCCAATTTCAACGCAATATGGGCAAAGGCAATGTTGCAGGAATTTTGCAGTGCTTGCGGTGTTTGTTCCGATCCGTGACCCTTGGCGCGCCAGCAATGCAATAACTGGGATCGTCCGGGAATCTGCTCCGAACCGGAACAGTGGAACCCTGTTGTCAAGTTAATGGCACCGCAATCCAGTGCAGCCGCCATAGTCATTACCTTAAAGGTAGATCCGGGCTCATAACCATCGGAAATACATCGATTTCGCCACTGTTTTAACCTGGCTGCCGTCAGCGCATCACTGTAGCTTTTCTTGCCATCCGTATAAGCCTGACTGTTTTCGGGATACCTAAGATAATCCAGACGCATTTGTTCCAATGCCTGCGCTGTTTCTTGATCAAATATCTGCTGGTACGAATTGGGGTCATAACTCCCAAGGGTAGCCATGGCAAGGATCTCACCGGTATTTACGTTCATCACCATGCCAAAGGCGCCGTTTTGCACATCGTATCGGGCAATGGCGTTCTCCATTTGCTTTTCAAGGCAAGCCTGTACCGTGGCATCCAATGTCAATACAACACTGCATCCAGTTTGGGAGGAAACAAATTTTTCATAAGAGAAGGGCATATCCATTTCGTTATTGCCCTTTGTGGTAATTACCTTCCCTGCGCTGCCCTCCAGATAGCTGTTGTAGGCAGCTTCAATTCCCTCCGAGCCGTTGTTGGAGGCGTTTGTAAATCCAATAACTTGGGCTGCCAGAGAACCGTAAGGATAATACCGTTTGGAATTGGGCTCCAGATGGATCCCGGATATCTCATTCTCATTGATATATTCCCGGATTTTTGAAGCAGTTTCCTCGTCCACCCGGGCAGCGATTTGCTTGTACCGTTTGGTAATATCCTGCCCCTGTTTTTCAATCCATGCCGGGTCAAGCATCAACAGCTCACCCAATTTGCGGCTGATCGCCCCAAGATCAGCTTTGGACTGCTTTAATTCGTGGGGGTCCAGATAAATATTTTCCACACTTTGGCTGCAAGCCAGGATGTTCATGTTTCTGTCGTAGATCATGCCCCTGTCTGCCGTTACCTGTGTGGTGCGGGTCTGGTTTCGCAGGGCAAGATTGGCATAATAACCGTAGTTTGTAACCATCAGATCGTACAGACGAAAAGCAACCGGAACAAAAGCCAACACACCAAGCACCAGCCCGGTCCCAATTATCCGATTGTGCTGTTGGGTATCTGCCCGGATACGGCGGTACTCTTTCCTGCGCGGTTTCCGTCCCATACTGACCCGACCTTTCAAAAATAGTCTTTTACCTTTAATGGGCAGCAAGGAACCCCTCGCCGCCCATTACAGCCGCTATTTTAGTTTATTGGTCGGGACGACCTTTATGCAAACATGCCTGTTAGGAATATGTAGAATCGCTCCCATGTCCCCGGCGCATCCTCGGTTACTGTTTCCGGCACCTGTACCGTTACATGCTTGACCTGCTCCTTGGGAACAAGCCCCAATGCCAAGGCAGTCCGCTCAACCTCTTGCAGATCATAGCCCCGATGAAAGGTATCCTCCAACAGTTCATTCTCCATCTGCAGATTGTTCACATAGGCAGTCATCGTATCCAACTGCTGTCGGGCGGTGTGTAACTGCACAACGCCCACAACCATGAGTACCAGCATCACTGCCGCCACAAAAATGCCTGCAAGTGCCACGGGATCTACCCGCAGGACAATGCGCTTCATTCTCTTGATTTGGGGAAGTCTTATGGTTTTAAGGGGTACCGTGGGAGCCACCTTACGCGCAGCACTGCCATCGGTATAAAAACACACGTATTGTACATCCAGCCGCTGTGCCATTGTATCTCTTCCCTTCAGATTTTTTCACAGACACGGAGTTTTGCACTCCGGCTGCGGGGATTGTATTCCAGTTCCTCTGCACTTGCCACGATAGGTTTTCTTGTAATTTGCTTGACAAGAGGCTTTTTCCCACACACGCAAACCGGAAAGTTAGGCGGGCAGGTGCAGCCCTTTGCTGCCTCCCCCATTGCTGTTTTTACAATCCGGTCTTCCAGCGAATGGAACGTAATCACCGCCAAGCGACCTCTGGGATTCAATGCGGGAATCGCATCCTCCATTACCTTTTCCACAGCCCCCAGCTCATCATTGACCGCAATACGGATCGCCTGAAAGCTCCGTTTTGCCGGGTGCTGCTTTTCCCGCAGAGCCGCCGGTGGCATGGCACTGCGGATAATATCAACCAGTTCCAATGTGGATTCCACAGGTTTTTGTGTTCTGCGGCGGCAGATTGCAGCCGCAATCTGGGGCGCGTAACGCTCCTCGCCGTAGGTATAAAGGATGCGTTTAAGTTCTTCCTGGGACCATGTATTGACCACCGTCCCTGCATCCAGCGTATCTTGCCCGTTCATTCGCATATCCAATGGGGCATCCGCCATGTAGGAAAAGCCCCGGGCACCATCATCCAACTGCGGGGACGAAACGCCCAGATCCAGCAGTATTCCGTCAACCCCACAAATCCCCAAATCGTTAAGAACCACTGCAATTTGACTGAAATTGGCATGAACCAGAGTAACTCTGTCTTTATAAGGTTCCAACCGCTCCCCTGCCGCCGCCAGTGCCACAGGATCCCGATCGATACCAATCAACCTGCCGGTGGTTAACTTTTTTGCAATCTGGCAGGAATGACCTGCACCGCCCAGAGTGCCATCCACATAGATGCCATCCGGCTTAATAGCAAGCCCATCCAGACATTCATTCAACAAAACCGAGACATGGTGAAATTCACTCATAGGCCGATGGCCTCCAGGGATGCCAGCAGCTTTTCGGGGGTAAGATTCTCTGCTTCAAATGCAGCAAATTCTTCTGCATCCCATATTTCCGCTTGACCGGCGCGACCCACGATCATCACATCCCGACCAATCCCCGCATAGTCCAACAAAAATTGTGTCAGGGAAAAGCGAAACTGTTTATCCGGGCTGCACTGGGTTGCATTCATAAAGATAAGGCTGGTTGCAGCGGAGCGCTGGGAGATTGGCAGGGCGTTATAGTTGTTCCCCAATACTTCCCAATCCCCGGCTGTATAGACAGTAAGGCAGCGCCGACCGCAGTTAACCCCCAGAGTTACAAAAAAGTCCTCGCCCAGCTCACCACGCAGCTTCGCCGGGACAAACAGACGGTTCTTGTCATCCAGCCTGGCAGGGTATTTACCAATCAAAACGCTCACCTCACTCCATTTTGCTCCACTTAGCTACCATTTTGCTCCATTTACTGACAGTATAACGGATGGTTTTTCAAAAATCAATACTTTTTATTGGTTTTTTTATGAAAAAACCAAGAATTTTCTGGAAAAACCGCATTTTAGAACAGTTGTTCTATTAAATTATTGAAATTGCAGCTCGTCATTTTCAAGTTTTGCACGAATCTTGGCATTCTTTTTTCCAGATTGCAGAAGATATACTGCCAGTGGACCTTCCACCTGTTCCTGAACAATGCGGCGAAGCTGTCTGGCACCATCCCGCTTTCCCGCCTTGCGGCGCAGCGTACTTGCCAATTCTTCCGGAAAGTACAGTTGAATACCGTTTGCAGCAGTCCGATCCCTAAGTTGTTGTAAATATTTTTCTACAATCCCGGTCATAGCCGACTCCTGCAATGGTTGGAAGTACACAATTTTATCCAACCGTCCCAAAAATTCCGGCGTAAACCTCTGGCGAAGCTGTCCGTCCACTTCCCCTTCCCGACCAGCAGGACGAAAACCAAGACCTTCCCCCTTTACCTCACCACCAATATTGGAAGTCATTACAACAATGGCATTTTTAAAACTGACACATCTACCTGTAGAGTCTGTCAATTCTCCTTCCTCCATAATTTGAAGCAGGATTCCTGACACATCCGGATGGGCTTTCTCTAATTCATCCAATAACACGATACAATAAGGTCGTCTGCGAACCGCCTCAGTAAGCTTGCCGCCCTCCTCATAGCCCACGTATCCGGGAGGTGCGCCGATAAGTCTGGATACCGACTGTTTCTCCATATATTCTGTCATATCCAATCGAATCATGGCGTCCTTGCTGCCATACAGTTCCTCAGCCAACACCCGGCAAAGTTCTGTTTTGCCAACACCCGTAGGGCCGGTAAAGAGCATGCTTGCCACTGGACGTCCTTCATCCCGGATTCCAGACAACCCTTGCCGCAGAATCTGGGATACCTGGGACACCGCTTTTTCCTGCCCTATCACTCTTTTGCCTAAAATGGATTCCAGATGCAGCAGACGCTCTCGTTCGTCTGCGGTGAGCCGCCCCACCGGGATCCGCGTTCTGGCACTGACTGCCCAGGCAATATCTGCCCCGGTTACGCATCGGCTGCGCCGTAATTCCGCAGGTCTTGCTGCCATGCGCTGCATCTTATCCCGAAGGACAGCAGCCTTTTCAAATCGCCCCTCACGAACTGCCTCCTGCAACTCTGTTTCCAGCTCCTGACGTGCCACCCCCCTGCCCGCCTGCAATTCTTCCAGACGGGCATGGGATGCACCCTCATCCAAAAGGTCAATGGCTTTATCCGGCAGGAACAAATCCGGCATATACCGCACAGAAAGGCGGATTGCCTCCCGCAGCGCTTCCTCAGTGATTCGCAGGTGATGATGCCGTTCCAGCCCCGGCTTCAGCCCCCGAAGGATCGCCATTGTCGCTTCCTCACCCGGTTGCTCCACCATTACCGGCCGGAACCGTCGCTCCAGTGCAGGATCCTTTTCGATATATTTTCGGTACTCCGTCAAGGTAGTCGCTCCCAACATCTGCAACTCGCCCCTGCCCAACGCAGGTTTAAAAATATTCGCTGCGTCAATGGCACCCTCTGCGGCTCCCGCACCTACAATGGTATGCATCTCATCAACGAACAGGATTACGTCGCCGCTACGCTTGATTTCTGCCAATACGTCTCGAAGCCGTTCCTCAAACTCACCACGGTATTTTGTGCCCGCTACAAGGTTTGCCATATTCAGACTAACCAGCCGTTTATCCTTTAGCTGGGGCGGGACATTCCCGGCTGCCATTCTCTGGGCAAGTCCCTCAGCAATCGCTGTCTTTCCTACCCCGGGTTCGCCCACAAGGGCAGGGTTATTCTTATTCTTCCGGCTCAGGATACCGACGACCATATCAATTTCCTTTTCTCTGCCAATCACCGGCTCCATAGATACCGCCTTGACCAGCAGGTCCTCGCTGAATTGTTCCAAAAGCTTCGTTGTTACCGCCTCCTTGCTACGCCTTTGGGGCGCATGACCTTTCCATTGCAAATTATCCACCGCATGACTGAATAGTGCCTCTGTATCCACACTGCTCAATGCCAGCAATTCCCGGGCAGCAGTCTTTTCCTGCCGCAAAAGCGACAGCAGGACATGGACCCCCAGTACCTGCCGACTGTTTAAAAGCCGGGCTTCATTCCCCGCACCTCTAAGCACCCGCCTCGCCTGTTGAGAAAATCCCTGTGGCAGAGGAAGACCGGGTGTTCCCCTGCCGTATAACACCACTGCCATAGACTGAGCAAGCACTGGATCAAATCCTGCCCCAGCAAGCAAATGACCAGAAAGCCCCGGCTCCTGTGCCAGTGCCAGGAGTAAATGTATACTGCCCACATAGCTGTGCCCCATAGCCCTTGCCTTTCGCCCGGCCGCTAGAATCAATGCCTGTGCATCCGTTTCATAATGCATCTTCCTTCTCCTCCATCCGGAAATTTTTCCCATGGGTAGAAAAAAATATACGGTTCTTTTAAAAAAGGAATTGCATTTTCAAAAATACATGCTAGAATATAGGTGCATTGAATACAGATGCGCCATCACACATATATGGAGGGAAAATCATGGCTTACAAGATTACTGACGCTTGTGTTAAGTGTGGCAGCTGCGCTGACAACTGCCCCGTGGAAGCTATCGCTGAGGGCGACGAGAAGTATGTCATTGATGCTGATGTCTGCGTTAGCTGCGGCACCTGCGTTGACAACTGCCCTGTTGAAGCAATCGTAGAAGAGTGATTCTCCGATTCCGCAATCTGCCTGCGCGGCCGGCTTCCCGGTACGCAGGCAGATTTTTTATCAACGATTAAAGACAGCAGGTACACAGTTATGGAAACACTGCATAACGGCTATACATTAGAATTATCCCCCGGTGCTTTTCCCCTAAGCACCGACTCTATTGCACTGTCTGGTTTTGCCAAGCTGACCAGAAATGCCCGGGTATTGGATCTGGGCTCAGGATGCGGCACTCTGGGGCTTCTTCTTTGCGCCACTCGGTCGGACTGCTCTGTTACCGGGGTAGAACTGGACGAAGCCGCTCACTGTATGGCAATAAAGAATGCAGAGGCAAATGGGATACCAGACCGTCTAACCAGTATATGCACGGATCTTACCACCATCCCCTCTTTTATAAAACCCGGAAGTTTTTCCTGCTGCATCTCCAATCCCCCCTACTTTTCTTCCGGCCCCAAAAGCCAACATGTCCCCCTTGCGCGACGGGATGATGCTTGCAGTATCGAATCACTGATGGTTGCTGCTGCGTGGGCACTGAAATTTGGGGGCGATCTGTTTTTGATTCACCGTCCGGAGCGTCTGGCAGAGCTGTTTGCCGCCGCCAGTCGGCACAGTCTGGAGCCAAAACGGATACAGCTTTTGCGACACCACCGGAAAGGACCGGTCAATCTTGTTATGATCGCCTGCCGAAAGGGTGCTCATCCGGGACTAACCTGGGAAGAAGAGAGCTTATATGACGAAAACGGTAAGCCAACGGCCTATTGCCGCGAACTTTACCATCTTTAGGAGGTCAGCCTATGCCCGGAATGTTATATTTGGTACCTACCCCCATCGGCAACTTGGGGGATATTTCCCAGCGCTGCCGGCAGACGCTGGAACAGGTGGATTTTATTGCCGCAGAGGACACCCGTGTCAGTTTAAAACTTCTAAACCATCTTGGAATTAAAAAAAGCCTTGTCAGCTATTACGAGCATAACAAAGCACAAAAGGGCGATATGATCGTGGACAGAATCTTGGCAGGAGAAACCTGTGCCTTGGTTTCAGACGCAGGCAGCCCTGCCATTTCCGACCCCGGTGAGGATCTTGTCAGGCAGTGCGCTGAAGCAGGAATTACTGTTTGCGCCATTCCCGGTCCTTGTGCGGTGATCACCGCTTTGAGCATCTCCGGACAGGCCACAGGCAGATTCTGCTTTGAAGGTTTTTTGTCCACCGCCAAAAAGAGCCGCCGGGAACACCTGGAATCCTTGGTTGGCGAACAACGCACCATGATCTTCTATGAAGCCCCCCACAAGCTCCTGAATACACTGGAAAATATGGCAGAAGTATTTGGCATGGACCGGGGCATCAGTCTGTGCCGGGAGTTGACAAAGCTTCACGAGGAGGTCATCCGCACTACTCTGGGAGGTGCCATAACCCTATACACACAACAACCACCTAAGGGTGAGTTCGTGCTGGTAGTCGCCGGAGCTGCCCCTGAAGAGAAAACCGTTGCTACCGCCGCAGATGCTGCCCAACGGGTCAAAGAACTGACCCAAAGTGGCATGAGCCGGAAAGATGCTGTCAAACAAGCCGCCAAAGAATTAGCATTGCCCAAAAATGTGGTCTATGACGCGGCACTCAACTGTGAATAACGAAACCCCCGGGTGCACGGCCCCCGGGGCTTTTATAAACTTTTGGTTTTTTGTCGGTATTCTTTGGGCGTAATACCCGTCTGTTTCAGAAACACCCGGTTAAAATTTCGGGTAGACCCAAATCCCAAGTCTGATGCGATATGGGTTATGGAATACTCCGTCTGCCCCAACAGTTTCACTGCGTCGAACATCCTGAGCGAGTTCACGTACTCCGGAATCGTGGTATGAAATGCACCGGAAAACACATGGGAAATATAACTTTCACTATATCCCACAGCCCTTGCGATCTGTCGGCGGTTTACCGGTTCCGTGTAATGGTCATTGAGATAGAGCAGTATCTTCTTTAATCCATCGTTGGTGCCTTCCGGGGCATCTTCAAGATTCATTAAGGACAGCAGTTTCCCCATAATGATATGAAAATACCCCTGCATCAGTGCACCGCCTGCTGTTTGTAAATCCCGTTCCGCCAATGCCATTAACTCCGGCAGTCCGTTATTTTCCCACTGCCCCTTCTTTAAATAGGGCAGCACAGGCTGTCTCTTTGTAAGCGTGTTATAGTAAGCCCCCAAATAGGACTGTAGGGGTATGATCAGAAGTGCACCCCGGATATTCTCACTCTGCTCGTAGCCATGAATTTGATTGGGAAAAGATACAAACACATCCCCCGCACTCAGACGAATCCTTTCCGCACCATAGATCACCGTACTGCTGCCCCGGTAGAAGAAAAAAATCTCCACCGCACTGTGAAGGTGCGGCACAAAATCCAATCGCTCTGTAGACGGAGTAAACCGAAAATCCCTGTGATCTTGATAAAAAAGTCGCACACCCCTACTCTCCTTCACACTTTTTGTCCTGTTTATACCCCATTTCGTCTTGTATTATAGCATTAATTGTCTTAATATACAAGTATAATCTATCCGCAACAGGAAAGGAGCCTCCCAAATGAAAAAACACGCTCGTTTTTTATACCAACCTGTTGTGCCTATGGGCAAAAACGGCACAGCGATCACCGGTTGCAAAGCACACTGGGACCTGGCAAAGAAAGCTGCATTGGAAGGTGCCGTCCTCCTGAAGAATGACGGCACACTGCCTTTAAAGAAGGGTGCGAAAGTTTGCCTGTTCGGACGCGGCGCAGGTGCCTTCCTGTTTGGCGGCGGCGGTAGTGGCTATGTCAACGGCAAAAAAACCGTATCCCTGGCTGACGGTCTCCGTGGGGCTGCCCGCCGGGGTGAAATCCAGTTTTTTGAACCTCTGATCGCTTACTACGAGGAAGCCATTGCAGCAGATCTGGCAGAGCAGAAAAAGAACAACACATTGAAAGTCAGTGGTTGGGAAAGCACCTATCGCCGTGGCACACCCACTCTACCTGCGGAGTTGTATCAGCAGGCAAAGGACTTTGGCGATGCTGCCATTTTGTGTATTACCCGTTTCTCCTCTGAGGGCAACACATTTGGCGACCGTAGCGGCGAGGACGGCGACTTTTCTCTTTACGAGGAAGAGCGGGTACTTATGGATCAGCTTTGCCAGGATTTTCAAAAGGTAGTGGTGGTGCTGAACACCTGCGGCATGCTCTCTACCCGGGAATATAAAGACAATCCCAAGATCGGCGGTTTGCTGTACTGCACCTTCGGCGGCGGTCCCTCCGGTGAAGCTATTACCGACATTCTGTTAGGCAATCATTATCCCTCCGGACACTTACAGGACACCTTGGCAAACACCATCGATGACTACCCCACCACCGAGGGTTACAGAGGCTTCCGAAAAGTTATAGAATATAAGGAAGACATCTTTGTAGGCTATCGTTATTTTGAAACGTTTAAGCCCGAAGCCGTCGTATACCCCTATGGTTTTGGCCTTAGCTATACCACCTTCAGTCTCACCAAGGCGTCGGCTGCTTTGGAGAAGAACTCCGTTAAGCTCTCTGTTCGGTTAAAAAACACCGGCAGTTTCCCCGGCAAGGAAGTGGTTCAGGCATATATGGCCGCACCTCAGGGCAAACTGGGCAAGGCAAAGCGGGTGCTGTGTGCCTTCGGCAAGACCAAGGAATTGAAACCAGGTGAAGAAACATTGATCAAACTGCACTTCAACATGCGGGACTTTGGCTCTTTTGATGATCTGGGCAAAATCTCTAAATGCGCCTTTATTCTTGAACAGGGCGAATATACCATCTGGGTAGGCAATAATGTCCGAGACACAGAAAAATACCTGACTTTTTCCATCCATGAAGATATTATTTGTAAGCGTTGCCATAGCTATATGGCACCCAGAGCGCTTGATGAACGTCTGACCGCCGACGGCACTATGGAAAAACTACCCAAGGCTCAGCCGAAGAAACATCCCCTGAAACGCTATAAGCTAACACAGGAGGCACCGGAAAACCCCATTTCCTTTGCCAACGCCCTGGAAAGCAACCGATTGGATTCCTTCATAGCAGGCTTGCCAGATAACGAGCTGACTGAGCTTTTGTACGGTCATCCTATGGCTAATATTTCCAGCACAAACGGTATTGGTCATCTACCCAGGGCGAAACGGTTTATCAACAAGATCCCCCTGGTCCCCACTGCCGACGGCCCCGCCGGTCTGCGTGCTATCATCGACTGTGGTATCGAAACCACTTACTTCCCCTGCGCCAACACCATCTCCCAAACCTGGAACCTATCCCTGGCACAGCAGATTGGCAAAGCCGGTGCCATGGAGGTTAAGGAGAATAATATTGGTATTTGGCTCTCCCCTGCCCTCAACATTCATCGCAACCCTATGTGCGGCAGAAACTTTGAGTATTACTCCGAAGATCCCCTGGTTTCCGGTTTGTTTGCTGCTTACACAGTTCAGGGCATACAATCCTGCAAGATTGCTGCCACGGTCAAGCACTTCTGCTGCAACAACAAGGAGCTTATGCGCAAAGAGAGCGATTCTCGTGTTTCTGAGCGGGCACTGCGCGAGATCTACCTGCGGGGTTTTGAGATTGCTGTAAAGAAAGCAAAACCCTGGGCACTGATGACTGCCTACAATTTGGTCAACGGCGAGCAGAGCAGTGCCAACTGGGAAGCCATCAATGGTGTGCTCCGTGGTGAATGGGGCTACGACGGCGTGGTCATGACAGACTGGTGGACCTTCTCGAGAATTGAAGATGAGCTTGCCGCAGGCAGTGATGTAAAAATGCCTGAGATGATCACCTATATCTGGGAAGGCGCACCCAAGGAAAAATATGCGCTCCACGAAAAGCTTACTTCCGGCGAGCTGGACAGGGGCGTATGTGTGGCATCAGTCCGCAGGATCCTAAAAATGATGAACAATTTTGAATAATGTGCGATCCGGGAGGTTCTAGACCTCCCGGATTTTTCAGTAGGATATGTCAATTTTTAAATAGAAGCAGATATTTGTTTTTGCTCTTGTATATGCTATATTTATAGTATCATCCTATACACGGAGGCTTCTCAATGAAACGAATCATCAAGTTACTGTGTCTGCTTCTATGTCCCATTCTGCTCCTGCCGGGGCTTTCTGCCTGCGGTACACCCACCAGCGCACCGGAAAGCATCGGTCATGCTGCACCCCCGGCAGCGAACGGACCTCTATGTGATGGAAAAACATTAAAGCTGCTTGCTATCACCAGCAGTTTCGGCCTGAACACCACAGAGTTGCTCTATGAGATCGCAAAAGCTGAAGGCTGCAAAAATATAGTCATTGGTCGGCTTTACGCCAGTGGCTGCTCTCTAAACACGCACAACTCTAACGCCCTAAATAACACGCCTGCGTACGAGTATTCTAAAATCAGCAGTGGCAAATGGGAACGGCTGGAAAACACCTCTATGGAATATGGCCTGTTGGATGAAGATTGGGATATTATTTTCCTGCAACAAAGTGCCTCCAAATCCCCTCTGGTTGATACCTACGGTACTTATATTGACAGCATTATGGAGTATGTGAACAAAACAAAGACCAACCCCACTGCCCGGTTTGTTTGGAACATGACATGGGCATACCAAGGCGATTCCACCCAATCGGTCTTTGTTGATACATTCCATTCTGATCAAATGGCAATGTATGAATCCATTTTGAGCGCCACCAAGGAAAAGGTAGCAGGACGGACCGATTTTGACGCCATTATCCCCACCGGCACCGCGATCCAAAATGCCCGGACCAGCTATTTCGGTGATACGCTCACCAAGGATACCTACCATTTGAACAACCTTGGCAGAGCCATCGCCGGCTATACCCTGTGGGCAACCATTACGGAAAAACCCATTACCCAAGTCAATCTTGGCCCGGTGAACAGCTACGACCTGCCGGAGAAACTGATTCTTTCCGACAAAGACCGCCAGGTAATTGTCGATGCTGTGAACAAGGCGATTGCAACCCCCTTTGAAGTAACACAATCTGTTTACCAAGAAATCTAACATAAGAGGGATTAATAATGATAAAAAGGTTTTTTTCATTAAGTTTGATTTTGGCTATCCTCATATCTATGATCGTTCTGCCTACCCCCGCTGCGATTACGGACACAACCGCTTTGACCGATCCCTGTCCCTGTGAATGCGGTGCTTCCCTGTCCGAAGTGGAATGGCAGCCCTGGAACGTAAACGCAGAAGGAAACCCTGCCACCGGGCATTATTACCTGAAAGAAGACTATGTGCAACTGACCCAGAAGACCATCGGCGCAGGCAGCAGAATCGTTTTGGATCTGCGAGGACACAAGCTGACCCAGCAAGACGAGGGCAAGCTGTATCTGCTTTACGGTTATATGGCTGTGCTGGACAGCGTGGGCGGCGGCTGTATCAGCACCTCCCCCAAAGAAGACGAGAATGCCGGTGTGTTCATGGTATATTACAACGACACCGGCGTTGGTGAACTGGAACTGTACAGTGGTATCATTACAACCGAAAACACAGGCAAAGGTTCCCAGAACGGTGGACTGATCTGGGTAGGCGCAGACTGTACCTTTAACATGTACGGTGGCATGCTGCTGAACGGCAAAACAGACGGAAATGGCGGTGCTGTTTACGGTAGCAGCAAATCCACAATAGAGATCACCGGCGGCAGTATTATTGGATGCACCGCAGGTACAAACGGCGGCAGCATCTACTCATCCGGTAACGTAAGCATCAAGGACAGCAAGATCTGGGGCGGTACCGCTCAGAACTGCGGCGGCAATATCTATAAGTCAGGCGGCATGCTGACCGTGGATAACTGCGACATTGCCTACGGCACCTGCTACGCAGAAACGAGCACGCAGTATGGCGGCGGTAATATCTTCTCCAATTCTTCTGCCACACTGGATATTAAGAACAACACAGTCATTCGGGACGGCTACACCGCACATAGGGGCGGCAATATTTATTTCACCTCCGGTACCCAAACCTTTACTAACACCACCATTACCGGCGGTGTGGCCGCAGAGTACGGTGCCAATGTAGCTTGCTTTGAGCAAACCGCCGTTACCATCTTTGATGGTTGTACTATCATCGGTGATGTCCGATACAAATCCGGTAGTCTGACCCTGAAGGGCGCTACCAAGATTTCTCTTAACAGCAACGGCTTGGATGTTACCGAGCTTTCTATGGCTATCAACGCTTCCGGTCTGACCGAGGGCGCGGAGGTTTTCGTGTCGGCAGATGGTGTGTTTACCACCGACAGCACAACTAAGGATTACTTCAAGCCTGCCATCCGGACCGGTGAGATCACTGTGGATGCAACTACCGGCGGTCTGACTGCTTCCCAGGTCGCATCCGGTGATCTCGGCGGCTACTGCCCCCACTGTAATCAGCGGGTTACCTGGACGCGGTTTGGCACCGAATCGGATAAGGTGGGCTGCGATGCTAACCACAACCTGTATGCCGGCCACTACTACATGGACGCAGACACTGCGTATGTGTATAATCTCAATGCAAATATCGATTTCGTTCTGGATCTGAACGGAAAGACGATGGATGTAAATAACCGGGTGTTCAAGGTCGGTGGAAACAACGCAAGCTTGTCGATTTTGGATTCTGCCGGTGGCGGTGTCCTTTCCGGAAAAGGCACTAACAACTCCAGTGGCGGTGTGATCTACAGCAGTGGCTACAGCTTCAAGTTAAATATTTACGGTGGTAAAATCGTCCGTAATATCAACGCCAACAAGGTTGTTACCAGTGGTGGTGTCATTTCCGTCGCCGGAAAGAGCGGTACCGCTCTGGATATTGAGCTCAACATTCATGGCGGTCTGATCGATGGCAGTCTCCACGACAACACATCAACAGATATTTATGGCGGTGCCATCTTCTTTGGAAATGTTGGTGGAGCAGGAAAAAGCTTCACCATGACCGCAGGTCGCATTTTCGGCGGCAGCACCTATTATGCCGGTTCTGTCTATATCGGTCAGGATGTAGATGCCTCAATCACCGGCGGTGTGATCTCCGGCGGCAGCGCAACCGTAACCGGCGGCAACCTCTACTGCAAGGGCAACACTGCCACCAACAGCCTCGAAATAAGCAACTGCGCGATTATCGGCGGTACTGCCGACTCTAATGGCGGCAATGCGCATATTGAATACAAAGACGGAACCATCTCCAACTGCTATATTGCCGGTGGTATAACCTCCGGCTACGGCGGCAATCTGCGAACCGGAAGTAAGGCAATCCTTGAGATCTCTGACAGTATTCTTTCCGGCGGCAGCGCGAAGAATGGCGGAAATATTTATGTTGCCGCTACCGACAGTGAACTGACCTTCGACAACTGTACCGTAATCAACGGCAAAGCCACAGGCGGCAACGGCGGCAACATCTTCTTCAACAACGGCAAGAACACCGTAAAAGGCAGCGCAATCCTCTATGGCATGACATCAGCCAACGGCGGTAATATCCACACCAACGCAGGCAACCACGCTGACGGCGTTCAGTTTACAAAGATTCTAGCTGACGACGAGGGCAACGTACCCTTGATCTGCGGCGGTTATGCCGGGGACAACGGCGGTAACATCAACACCAAGGGTGTTACAGAATTAACCTCTGCCTATATTGGCAACGGTAGGGCCGATGGCATCGGCAAGGATATTTATTTGGATAACGGCGAAACGGCAACCAAATTGACCATCCACCCCGGTGTTACCGGCAATATATCTCTGGGCGTTGCCAGTTCCCAGTTAACCAGCCCACTCTACGGAACAGCCATCGGCGACACCGCTTCAACAGCCATTGCCGCCAGCATCACTCTGGAGGGTGATTACGACCAGCCTGCGGTTGTTGCTAAGAACGGCAAACTGTATGTTGGCGGCGTTTCCGTAGTGGACGGGGACGGCAGAGAGATTTGGTACGCGGAGAACAGCGAGGCAATTTCTGCCTGCGGGGACAATCAGTATGTAAAGCTTTACACCGACAACAATCTGGTTCTGACGAAGGACTGTGTCGTGGATCTGAACGGACATAGCGTCAATATTGTCGGCACCGGGAAGCTTTACGGCATGGACAGCAGCAGCGATAACTACAAGAATGCCACCGGTACGGCTACCTGGACAGATGTCCAGAGTGTCAATACCCAGCCGATGTATGAGTCTTTCAAGGCACCCAACGGCAACACCTACTTCTCTATCACCGACGGTGCAACGGCAACCTATCACCGTTTGGACATGGCAATTTCCAACGTGGCGTTGGTGCCCAACCGGCAGGGCATATTCTACAGAGGTAAGTGGGACTGCGACAGTGCTCTTGCCGCCCTGGTGGATTCCTACGGCGTTACGGTCAGTGTTAACAATATGCCTACTGCCGATTTCCGAACAGAAACAGACGGTGCAAATTCTGGAAACGACAACTTCTGGACCCAGCTTTCCGGCACCACCTTGGAAGCAGGCAGCTATAGCAACTCCCTGCTGATTGAGAATATTATGAAAACAGCAAACGAAGTGTCTGTGAACAAGACAAACGGCGAAATGGAGATCTACACTACTGCATACATCACCTTCCATAACGGCACCACCCTTATTAGTGACGAACCCGGCACCGAGGATGATGTGAACTACAGCCTACACAGTTTACTGGATCTGATTGACCTGGTAATCGACGAAGACCCCCATAGCCACAACCAATACGAGAAAATTCTACAGGAATACTATGAGGATTGGCTGGATCACGGTATGGGCGATTGGTCTTTTAGGCGGCTGAATCTACCGGAAGTTTCCGGCCCCCTTTGCGATGGCAAAACACTGAGAATTCTTGCGATCACCAGTAGCTTTGGTCTGAATACCACACAGCTTTTATATGATATTGCGGAGGCGGAGGGTTGCGAAAACATTATCGTTGGTCGACTCTATGCCAGTGGCTGTTCCTTGAAGGTCCACGACGCAAACGCAAAAGACAACATTCCCGCCTATGATTACACAAAGAATGAAAGCGGCGCATGGACAACGCGATTGAACACAACCATGGAATACGGCCTGCTGGACGAGGATTGGGATATTATTTTCCTACAACAAAGCGCTTCCAAGGCCCCTCTGGTTGATACCTACGGTACTTATATCGACAGCATTATGGAGTATGTAAACAAAACAAAAACCAACCCAACTGCCCGATTTGTGTGGAACATGACTTGGGCATACCAAGGCGATTCCACCCAATCGGTCTTTGTTGATACATTTCATTCTGATCAAATGGCAATGTATGAATCCATTTTGAGCGTCACCAAGGAAAAGGTAGCAGGACGGACCGATTTTGACGCCATTATCCCCACCGGCACCGCGATCCAAAATGCCCGGACCAGCTATTTCGGTGATACGCTTACCAAGGATACCTACCATTTGAACAACCTTGGCAGAGCCATCGCCGGCTACACCGTATGGGCCATCCTGACCGGCAAGCCTCTGACGGAAGTAAATCTGGGTCCTGTAAACAGCTACGATCTGCCCGCTATGCTGAACCTTTCTGACAAAGACAGACTGGTGATCAAAGACGCGGTGAACAAAGCCATCGAAAAGCCCTATGAAGTAACCGACTCTGCATACCCTACAGAATAAAAAAGATCCACTCCCAGACACAACCGGGAGTGGATTTTTTATTAGTTCTTTTTGCGATATGCACCGGGGGTTATACCGGTAATTGCCTTAAACTGACGGATAAAATGATATTGGTTATGATAGCCCAATCGCTCTGCAACCATCGGCAGCGTCATTTCCGCATCCATCTGAAACAGTGCTTTAGCTTGTTCAATTTTGATCTGTATCACATCTCTGGTGGGGGTAATCCCAAAGACCTCCTTATAGACCACATGAAGCCGGGAGGGACTGAGGGATACCTGCTTCGCCATATCTTCCACACTCCAGTCTTTCCCCGGGTTGGACAGAATCTGCCACCGGAGCCTTTCCAGCATCTCTCTGTTTTTTCCTCCGTTATTTCTTCCATTGCTGTGGATACCTCGAGACAGCTTGATCATCAGTTCCCGGGTGTAGTTGTCCGTCAAAGCTTCTCTGTGCAGATCGTCAGAGTTAAATTCCCGCATGATCTTCTGGAAAACGGCAGACAGCTCCTCCGGGTTATCCGGATAGAATACGCAGTTTAATGGAATATCATATTCCTCAATCAGCGACAAAATATCCTTTTTCAAATGTGTCCAGTGCATAACTGCCCTGTCTGGAAAATGAAACCATCTGGGCTGCATAGGCGCCGAAAGAATACAGGCGTTGGGCTTCGTCTCGATCCTCTGACCGTCGATCACCACTTCTGCCGACGTAAGAAACTGGAATAAATTATAATATTCCCTCACCGGTACGGAAATACAAAAATCCTCGGGCTGTTCCCACTGGTACTGAACGCGAAAAACATACATTATTATCACCGGTTTTATTATAAATACTGTCTATTTTTCTGTCAATTACTAATTTCGCACCCCAAAGCATAGGCTTATCCACGGGGGTGTCGTTATGGTGATGAGTTGGATATTTACAGGACTTGTAGCAATCTCTTTGGTTGGGGCATTCCTTTTAGGCAGGGGCAGCGAACTGGCTGCTGCCGTACCGCAGGGTGCCCAGTCCGGGATCACATTATCCATATCTCTTGCCGGTTCCCTCTGTCTTTGGACCGGCGTGGGAAAGCTGATGGAAAGAGCGGGAATTACCGCCTTTCTTTCCCGGCTTCTTGCTCCTTTAATCGGACGGATCTTTCCTTCCTCCCAAAAGGACAAAGCTCTGGCCGGGGTGCTCAGTGCCAACATTTGTGCAAATTTTTTAGGGTTGGGAAATGCCGCCACCCCTATGGGGATTCAGGCGGCGCAGCGACTTGCCGCCACGCAAACTGACGGAGCCGCAGGGAATGAGCTTTGCAGGTTGATTGTGCTGAACACCGCTTCTATCCAGCTAATACCCGCCACGGTTGCTGCTGTGAGAACCTCCCTCGGCTGCTCCACCCCATTTGATATACTTTCAGCCGTATGGGTTACAAGTCTGTGTTCGGCAGGCATGGGGCTGATCGCCGCATGGTTATTGGGAAAGGTGTGGCGCAAATGACGGACTACATCGTACCGGTACTTCTGCTGATTGCCTGCGCTCTGGCTCTGCGAAAAAAAGAAAACGCCTATGAACTGATGCTCACAGGCGCATCTGACGGGCTTAAACTTCTTGTAAGTCTTGTTCCCACACTTGTTTTATTACTGACTGCCGTAACCATGCTCCGCGCATCCGGAGCAGTGGAGTATCTCAGCCGTCTCTTGGCTCCTATATTCCGTTTCTTCGGCATTCCGCCGGAAACAGCAATCCTGGTTTTGATCCGCCCCATCAGTGGCAGTGCCGCCCTGGCAGTAGGTACCGATCTGATGGCGCATTATGGTGTGGATTCCCAAATTGGCAGAACCGTCGCGGTGATGCTGGGATCCACCGAAACGACTTTTTATACTATCAGCGTCTATTTTGGAGCAGCAGGTATTAAAAAGACTCGCTATACTGCCCCGGCTGCACTGATTGCAGACTTTACGGGGTTTTTTGTTGCCAGCGCTACTGTCCGCCTTTTCTACTGATCTGCTATTTTTCAAATGGCGCAACAAACAATAATAAATTTATTGCTATATACAACGCATAAGCCGTTTCTGATTACGATCATAGCATACAGGCAGAATAAATACAATCACACCCATAAAGGAACCCCCGCAGACATAGTCTGCGGGGATTATTGAACATTATGACGAAGGGAAATTAATAGAACTTTCTCTTGTTCTTACGGGCAGCTTCAGACTTCTGCTTACGCTTCAGGCTGGGGCTGACATAATGCTCGCGCTTCTTAACTTCGGCGATAACGCCCTCCTTTGCGCAGCTCCGCTTAAAACGGCGCAGGGCGCTCTCCAGAGATTCGTTTTCCTTAACGCGAATTTCAGACATTGTTTTCCCTCCCTCCGATGGCATCCGGCTAATTCCAGGACGCTTTCAGGGCCCACTTATGGGGCTAAAATATTATAAGCTGATTTATGAAAATTGTCAAGGGCGTTTTCCGGGATTTTCACCCAATTATACAATTTTTCTCACTTAACGATCAGATTGACCAGCTTATTTTTAACCACAATGGTCTTGACAATAGAGCCACCGTTCTTTTCCAAGAACTTACCAATCTTCTCATCTGCCAGAACATTGTTGACAACCGTATCATTGTCCAGATCCGCATCCATAACTACAGTACCACGCATTTTACCGTTGACCTGCACGGCAAAAGTGATCTGGCTGTCCTTGCACTTGTCCTCGCTGTAGGTAGGCCAGCTTTCATAGGCAATGGTATTCTCGTGGCCCATAATCTGCCAGATTTCCTCGCCCACATGGGGAATGATACAGGAGATCATCTTAATAAAGCCCTCGGCATACTCTCTGGGGCAAGTACCGTTCTTGTAGACTTCGTTAACAAACACCATCATCTGGGCGATGGCAGTATTGAAGCCCAGAACCTCAAAGTCAGCCGTTACCTTCTTTACCGTCTGGTGATACACCTTAGTTAGCTTACCGTCGTCGGTATCGGTGATGTTGGCACTCTCGGTAAAGAAATTCCAAACACGGTTGATGAACTTCTTCGCGCCGGCAACAGCAGTGGTACTCCAGGGCTTCGAGACCTCCAACGGTCCCATAAACATCTCGTACAGGCGCAGGGTATCCGCACCATACTCCCGAACCACATCACTGGGGTTGACCACATATTCCGGGAAACGCTTGCCCATCTTAATACCGTTTTCTCCTAAAATCATACCCTGGTGAACCAGTTTTTTAAAGGGTTCCTTTACAGGAGACAGACCGTTATCATAGAGGAAGCGGTTCCAAATCCGGGAATAAATCAGATGTCCAACTGCATGCTCCGGACCACCCACATACAGGTCCACAGGCATCCAGTGCTTCAGAAGCTCAGGATCACAGAAGGCATTGTCATTATTGGGGTCAATATAACGCAGGTAGTACCAAGAGGAGCCAGCACTTCCGGGCATGGTAGAAGTCTCACGGACACCTTTGATGCCGCCCTTGTCATACTGCTTCCATTCTGCTGCATTTTCCAAGGGTGCCTGTCCGTTGCGACCCTTATAATCCTCCAACTCCGGCAGGACCAAAGGCAGTTCCTCATCGGGCAGGAATACGGTCTTACCATCCTCTGTGTACACACAGGGGACCGGCTCACCCCAGTATCTCTGACGGGCAAAAATCCACTCACGGAAGTGATAATTGTTCTTTCTTCTTGCCACCCCAGCCTTTTCCAGCTTGCAGGTAATGGCTTCCTTGGCTTCTTCCACTGTCAAGCCGGTAAATTCCTCAGAGTTTATAAGTTTACAGCCCTTGCCCAGGTAATCCTGCTTTTCAAAGGCGCATTCACTTACATCCCGTCCCTCAATAACCTGAATCATGGGAATATTATGGACCTGGGCATACTCAAAGTCTCTCTGGTCGTGGCTGGGAACAGCCATGACGGCACCAGTACCGTAGCTTGCCAAAACAAAGTCGCCGATAAACACGGGAACTTCCTTGCCGTTAACAGGGTTGATGGCATACACACCCTTCAGGGGGCAGCCGGATTTGGTCTTATTGAGCTGCGTGCGGTCCATGTCGCTCTTTTTCACAGCTTCATCAATGTACGCTTGCACCTCGTCCTTATTTTCCACCCGGTCCATAAGGCTTTGAACAATCTTTCCGTCGGGTGCCAAGACCATAAATGTGATGCCGTAGATGGTTTCAATACAGGTGGTATAAATGGAAAATTCCCCGCCGCCAACCAGTTTGAAGTCCACTTCTACACCGGTAGATTTACCAATCCAGTTGCGCTGAATCTCTTTGGTGGACTCGGGCCAGTCAATCTCCTCCAAACCTTCCAGCAGCTTTTCTGCGAAGGCAGGCTGGTCAATGACCCACTGCATCATGTTCTTTTTCACCACAGGGAAACCGCCGCGCTCGGATTTGCCGTCGATGACCTCATCGTTACTCAGAACAGTACCAAGCTCTTCGCACCAGTTTACAGGCATCTCAATCCGCTTGGCATAGCCTGCCTCCCAGAGCTTCTTGAAGATCCACTGGGTCCACTTATAGAAGGAAGGATCGGAGGTAGCGATGACCTTGGACCAGTCATAGTCGAAGCCCAGTTCTTTCAACTGATTGGAGAAAGTCTCGATGTTCTCCTGTGTAAAACCGTTAGGATGGTTTCCGGTGGATACTGCATACTGCTCCGCAGGCAGACCAAAGGAATCATAACCCATGGGGTGCAGAACATTGTAACCCTGCATCCGCTTCATACGAGACATAATATCCGTAGCAGTATAGCCCTCGGGATGGCCCGCATGCAGACCAACACCGGAAGGATACGGGAACATATCCAAAACATAGTACTTGGGTTTGGAGAAATCCCATACATCGGTATGGAAGGTCCGGTTCTCCTCCCAATAATTATGCCACTTTTTCTCTATGGCAGAAAAATCGTAATTCATTGCTTTGCTACCTCTTTTCTTATTCAGGAATAATAATATCTGCAAGATCGATCTGCTTTGCATCTGCCCACAGACGCTCCAATGCGTAGAACTCTCTTGCTTCCTCAGTAAAGACATGGACCACCACACTGCCGAAATCCAGCAGTTCCCAGGAATTGCCCCGGTGGCCTTCTCTGCCCAGCATCGGCTCGCCCAACTGCTCAAAGACATACTCCGCATGGTCGCACAGTGTCTTGACATGGGTATTGGAGGTACCGGTGCAGATAATGAAATAATCCGCCAGACTGGAAATTTCATCGATCTTTAAAAGCTTAATATCGATACCCTTCTTGCTGTCCAATGCTTTTGTAACCTCAAAGGCTACTTCTTTTGCAGTTAACATACCACTCATCCTCTTTTATATAATGTTTCCCAGCCACGCCAGAGCATCAATGGTCTCCGGGGAGATTTCCCTCCCCTGCTCTGTAAGCATCGCCAGTGTCATTTCCAAACCGGTTTTCAGTGCCATATCCAGATCTGTACAGGCAAGCTCCCGGAGCTTTTCTACGCCGGAAAAATCCCGGTTGGGCTCCATATAGTCTGCCACATATATGATCTTTTCAAGCACGTTCATATCTGCTTTTCCTGTAGTGTGGCTGCGAATCGCGCTAACAACCGCAGCATTTTCACCAAAAATCCGTTCTGCTACCAAACTGCCTGTGAGGGCATGGAGCGTTTTGGGATTTTGGACAGAAAAATCATTTAGGCTCACACCGTAGGCACGGCACAAAATCAACTGCATGGGTCCGTCTAACGCTTTTGTTATGTCATGCAGCAACGCGGCTCTGGCTGCGTCTGTTGCATCCGCGCCCCAAATACGGGCGAGCTCCGCCGCCGTGTCCCGGCAACCCAATACGTGGGCTACACGATTGGGCTTCAAAAGTCCGATCACGGTCTTTTCCAGTTCCTCCATGCTCAGCCCAATCAGTGCCCGGTCAGTACCGTAGAGCCCGTTGGAGCGGATATAATCTAAAACCGCCGGCTCCAGAAAGTCTCCGGCACAGTGAAAGGTCAACATCCGGCGCAAGTCTGTGGAGGAGATCTCTGTTACAGGATTTTCCAACAGATAAACCTTTGCACCCTTGGATTCCAGAAATTTCTTTTGCTTTGCTACAGCGTTTCGTTCATCCTTCTGTCCCCGGTAAAACACCCCGAGAGCGGCATTATCCAAAATGCGCGCGGGGTTTTTCCACGTATGGAAGGATAAAAACATATCTGTGCCCATAAAAAGAATCATTTCTGCCCGGGGATGCGCCTGCCGGAGCTGCTCCACCGTCTCAAAAGTATAACTGGGACCGCCGCGCTGAAGTTCAATATCCGAAATTTCCGCCCCCGTTATCTGCTCCATACAAAGCTGCAACATTCTAAGCCGTTGCTGTGGTGAAGCAGAATCCTCCGGAAGCTGCTTATGGGGCGCAATACAGGAGGGGACAATAAACAGCCTATCCAGACTAAGCTGGGCTATGGCATGCTGTGCCGCACGAATATGCCCCAAATGGGGTGGATTGAATGTTCCGCCGTAAATACCGATTCGCTCCATGGCATTGCCTCCTGTTTTCAATTACTGCTTTTCCCTAAGCTGTCTTTCCCGGTCCCTTTCAATAGCCTTTTCAATGGCCTGTTGACGAAAATATTCGTTTCGCTGCTCCCGCACTTTTCGGGCAGCCTGACGGCGTGCCTGAGCACCTTTGCGAACCGGGTTGGACTTGGCAACCGTTACCGCCTTCTTTTTCGCCCGACCGGTCTCATTGCGCTCCTGCTGCAATTTCTCACTGAAACGAAAAATGACAAATTTTGTGCCAATCACCGCAACACCGTCAGCGCCTGTGGCTTCGCAAATAGCATCGCTGACCTCCCGGGGGGACATCATAGCACCTTCCAAGACTTTTCCCTTCACCAATTCTCTGGCGGTAAGCTGGGTTTCTGCCTCGGCAATCACCGCTTCCGTTACACCACCCTTTCCAACCATCAGGGTGGTATCCAGAGTATTGGCTATAGCTCTGAGCCCTGCACGCTCCTTACTTGTCAGCATAGCCTGCCTCCTTCATTTTCTCATAGAAAAGATTCAATGCGTTCGCCCTGTGGGATACGCGGTTTTTCTCCTCTGGACTCAGTTCTGCTGTGGTTTTGCCCAGAGGTGGATAGTAAAAGATTGGGTCATAACCAAACCCATTTTCACCTGCCGGCTCCCGGGTTAGTTCCCCATGAATTTCCCCCCGTGCCTGAATGGTTTCTCCCTCCGGGGTTACAAAAGTGATCACACACACGAACTGTGCCTGCCTCTGTCCGTCGGGTACATGCTGGGTGTTCTTCAGCAGAAGCTCCAGTCTGCCCCAATCGTCAAGGCTTTCATCAAAGCCATACCGGGCAGAGTAGATGCCGGGTGCACCGTCCAATGCGTCCACCGCAATACCGGAATCATCTGCCAATGCAGGCATGCCGGTTGCTTTCATTACCGCTTCTGCTTTCAAAAAGGAATTTTCCTCAAAAGTAGTACCGGTTTCTTCCACATCGATGTCTACGCCCAGCTCTGACTGAAGTACCAGTTCAAAACCAAACTTCTCCGTAATTTTACTGATCTCCACCAGCTTATGCCTATTCTTACTTGCAAGGACAACTTTCATATTACAGTAGTGCCTCCACAAACGCTTTCGCTTCAAAGGGCATCAGATCGTCTGCCTGTTCCCCCACACCTACATACTTAACAGGAATCTGCAATGTGTCTGCCACTGCAATTACAATACCGCCCTTGGCAGTACCATCCAGCTTTGTCAACGCAATGGCGGTAACACCGGCAATTTCCTTAAACTGCTTTGCTTGCATCAGACCATTTTGCCCGGTGGTTCCATCCAGCACAAGCAGCACTTCTTTTGATGCTTCCGGCAGCTCTCTGTCTACAATCCGGCGAATCTTGTTTAATTCGTTCATCAGATTTTGCTTATTGTGCAGTCTTCCGGCAGTATCCACGATAATCACATCAGAACCCTTCGCCCGGGCAGACTGGATGCCGTCATAAACCACAGAGGCAGGATCCGCACCCTCATGCTGCCGAACCAAAGACGCGCCTGCCCGCTCTGCCCAGATTTGGAGCTGATCCGCCGCCGCAGCCCGGAAGGTATCCCCAGCTACCAGAAGTACATTTTCCCCCTGCTTTGTGAGCTGGGATGCCAACTTACCAATGGTGGTTGTTTTTCCCACACCATTGACTCCAATCACCAGAATTACAGAAGGTCTGGTCTGAATATTCAGTGCACTGCTGCCCACATTGAGCATATCCACCAAAATCTCTTTCAGTGCCGCTTTGGCTTCCTCAGTTGTTTTCAAATGCTGCTCACGGACCGTCTTCCGCAGACTCTCCGTAGCCTTCACCGCCGTTTCAACGCCCAAATCCGCCAGAATTAGACATTCTTCCAACTCGTCATAAAAATCATCGTCGATCTCACTGAATCCGGAAAAGACACCACCGATCGTACTGCCCAGTGCTTCCCGGGTCTTAGTAAGTCCGGCTTTGATTTTATCAAAAAAACCCATGCTTTGCTCCTTTATTCCATAATACCCAATTGGTGCTCCATCTGATTCAAGTCCAGCCGCAAAAGCTTGGATACGCCCTGCTCCTGCATCGTTACACCGTAAAGTACATCCGATGCTTCCATTGTGCCCCGTCGGTGGGTAATGACAATGAACTGGGTCTTGGTACTCAGATTCCGTAAATAATTTGCAAAGCGTTCCACATTCCGATCATCCAGTGCTGCATCAATCTCGTCCAGCAGACAGAAAGGCGTGGGACGCACCTTTAAAATTGCAAAATACAGTGCCGTTGCCACAAACGCCTTTTCTCCACCGGACAGAAGTGTAATCGTCTTAAGCTGCTTTCCGGGAGGCTGTACCCGAATTTCAATACCGCAAGTCAGTGGTTCCTCCGGGTCCTCCAGCACAAGCTGACCCTTACCCCCGCCAAACATCTCTGTAAATACAACCCCAAAATGCTCATTGATCTTTCGGAATTCTGTTACAAAAATAGTGGTCATTTCCTGAGTGATATTACGGATAATGGTTTCCAGTTCCCGCTTGGAGGTAAGTACATCATCCCGTTGAGATACCAGATAGGAATAACGCTCATTAACCCGAGCATACTCCTCAATAGCGCCCAAATTAGGCGTACCAAGGGCAGAGATTTTCCGTTTCAGCTCCCCAATCCGGCGGGTGCCCGCAGCCACGGATTCGATCTGTCCCCGCTTGTCTGCCGCCGTTCCGGGGGTCAGTTCATAAGAATCCCAGAGTTTATCAATAATTTGCTTTTCTTCCATGGAGGCTGTCAGTTTCTTCTGCTCCAGAAGGCTGCAAGCCCGGTCCATATTTAGAATATCCTTATTCTTCTCCTGCACGTCCCGCTCTGTACGGGTCTTTGCAGCCTCTGTGTCCGCCCGCTTGCCCAGGATCTGTTCCATAGCCTTGCGCTTTTGTTCCGTCTGGGCTGCATTGTCTGCCTGTCGCTGCTGAACTTGTGCAATCTCGCCGTTAAGCCGTGCTATGTCCCCACGGATTGCATCGATCAATGCCAGTTTCTTGGTTCGGTCGCCCTCCATATCGTTACAAAGCGTCTGCAAATCCGCAATATGATTTTCTGCGGTGTTCTTCTCCGCAGACAGGGCAGCCTCCTCGGTCTTCAGTTGTGTCATTCGGTCAGTAATCTGACCCATTGCCTGAGATGCATCTTGCTGAGTGCCCTCCAGAGCCGTTATCTGTGCCCGTGTCTTTTCCAGTTGGGTATTGAAAACCTGGATTTTTGCCTGATGCGCCGCATAGCGGTTCCGGTCAGAGCGGTCTCTTGCCTCCAGCGTTTCCTTTTCCCTGCGGGCAGAAGCCATAGCCTCAGAAATCGCTTCTACCAGAATCTCATGCTGCTTTTCCTGCCCTTGCAGCCTCAGAACCTGATCCTCAGCCTCCCGAAGCTGATCTCTGGCGGCCGTAAGCTGGAACTCCACTTGGTCAACTGCACGCTGTGCTTCCCGAAGTTCCTCCTGGCAGGCAAGCTGCCTTTCTCCCAGTTCCTTTTCCTGTGCGGTAAGCTTCTCCAACTCGTTAGCACGGCTGAGAATGCCCGCCTCCTTATTTACAGAACCACCGGTCATAGAGCCGCCGGGATTAACCACCTGACCATCCAGGGTTACGATTTTAAATCTGTTCTGGTACTGCTTTGCAATCGCAATGGCATTGTCAATATTCTCCACAACAACAATTCTGCCAAGCAAATTTTCCACAATCCCTTGATAGCGAGGCTCTGTCTTGATCAGCTTAGACGCAATGCCTACAAAACCGTGGCACCGCTCCAAGCCGGATTCCTTCAGTTCCCTGCCCTGAATAACCCCAATGGGCAGAAATGTGGCGCGACCTCCACCGGTCCGTTTCAGATAGGCAATAGCGGCCTTAGCATCTGCCTGGGTGTCCACCACGATCTGCTGCATGGCTCCCCCCAGAGCAATCTCTACCGCCACTGTATATTCATCTTCTGTCCGAATCAGTCTGGAAACCGGACCATGAACATTACGAAGTACCCCACGCTGAGCCTCCTGCATGACCATACGAACAGATTTCTGATAGCTCTCATAGTCCCGCTCCATAGCACGGAATACCCGGGTCTTAGCCTGAACCCCGTCCAGTTTCGTATTGAGCTCACGAAGCTGCTGTTCCAGTTCATCCCGACGCTTGGCACGAGTATCCTGACGCAAAGAATAACCGGAAATTGTATTATTGGCTGCGGTAACATCTTCCTGTGCCTTCCGCAGATAACGCAAACATTCCTCCTGAGCTTTCCGGGCATCCTCCTCGCGTGCTGCACCGGCATCCAGATCCTCTTTGAGCTGTTCCATCCGCGCTGCGTTTTCCTGCAGGCTGCTTTCCAGGCCTCTCAGATCTGCCTCACTGCCCGCAATATCCGCAGTCAAAGTGCTCTCCGTGGCACGCAGCTCCAAAAACTGTTTCGTAATGCCTTGGGCGCTGGCGGTCATAGCAGAAAGCTCCTGCTGCAATTTATCCAATGCCTGCCCTTTTTCCCGCAATTCCTGATCAATCTGCCCGACCCGTTGCTTCGTCTGCTCTAACTGGGCAACAACACCGCCACTGCGGTCTTCCTGTCCCTGCAATTCCTCCTCAATACGGCAAATATTCTCCTCATTGTTCTGAACATTGCCATTGAGCACCGCTAATTGACCATCAAGCTGTTGATGGGTTGCGTCTAACAAGCTAACCTGAACACGAACATCTTCCAGTTCTTCGTCCCGGCGACGCAGAGAGGAGGAAAGCTGCTCCGACTGGGCATAGAGCTTGTCCAATTCTTCATGGGCTTGCTCCAGAACCAGTGATGCGGCTGCATGATCTTCCTCTGCCTTTTTCGCTGCTGCGGATAGCTTATCCAGCGTGTCCAACCATACAGCCACTTCCACACCCTGAAGTTCCTCTTTCATTTCCAGATAGCGCCTAGCCTTCTCAGACTGCTGCTTCAACGGCTCCAACTGCAACTCCAGCTCAGAAACCTTATCGCCAATACGCAGCAGATTATCCTCGGTATGTGCCAGCTTACGCTCTGTCTCTTCTTTGCGATGACGGTACTTGGAGATACCGGCAGCTTCCTCAAAAATCTCCCGGCGGTCTGCACTTTTCAGTGAAAGAATCTCATCGATTCTGCCCTGTCCGATATTGGAGTATCCCTCACGTCCTAGGCCGGTATCCATAAACATCTCATGGATGTCCCGCAGGCGGGCAGACTGACGGTTAATGTAATACTCACTTTCGCCGCTTCGATAGTATCGGCGAGTAACCATCACCTCGTCTGCTTCATAAGGCAGTGCCCGGTCTGTATTGTCAAGGGTCAACGTCGCTTCCGCAAATCCAACGGCCGCACGCTTTTGGGTGCCGCCAAAGATCACATCTTCCATCTTTGCGCCCCGGAGGGTCTTGGTGCTCTGTTCACCCATAACCCACAGGATAGCATCGGAAATATTGGATTTACCGGAACCGTTGGGACCCACAATGGCGGTAATATCGTCGCCAAAGCGAATCACGGTTTTGTCAGGGAAAGATTTAAATCCCTGTACTTCCAAACTTTTTAAATACACAGCGAAACCTCTTGCACTTCATAGTATAATAAATCAATTTATTATACCTGCAAATTGCAGAAAATGCAAGTGCCGGTATGGGATTTTCTGTTATTTAGAAACGTTTTTGCAAATTGACAAACAAGTTCATTCCCCATATAATGAATGGGTCAGGAGTTGATACAATGAAAATCGTTCTACTCACAGCCCTGGGCGTGGGCGGTGCTACTGTCATCGGCTCAATTCTGGGCTTTATCTTCAAAAAAATCTCCCACAGATTTAGTGATACGGTGCTGGCATTTGCTGCCGGCGTAATGCTCTGCGCCGCAGTTACCGGTTTAATTATTCCCTCGCTGGAACAAGGCAGTGCCTATCCCCTGCTGACCACCGTTGCCGGTATACTGTGCGGAGCTGTCTTTTTGAATATACTGGACAAACTGGTACCCCATCTGCATCGTCTGTCCGGTACCGATCAGGAGGCACATCCGGAGCAGGCAGAGAAGCTGAACAAAGTTCTTCTGTTTGTCCTTGCCATTGGCATTCATAATTTGCCGGAGGGCATCGCCGCCGGCGTAGGCTTCGGCAGTGGCAACAATGCGCAGGCCTTTACCATTGCGGCGGGTATTGCCCTGCAAAACATTCCCGAGGGCATGGTGATTATCGGCCCTATGCTGGCTGCTGGTATGCGCCCTGGGCGTACATTCGCCTGCGCGCTTGCCACCGGGGTAATTGAAGTGATCGGCACATTAATCGGTTATTTTGCAGTCAGCCTTTCTTCAGCAGTTCTTCCCTTCGCACTCGCTTTTGCCGGTGGAACTATGCTTTACGTGATTAGCGATGAAATGATTCCGGAAACCCATCACAACGACGCCCGGGGCGTAACCTACGCTCTGCTTCTGGGATTCTGTCTAATGTTGGCTATGGATTTCTTCCTTGGATAACAAAAATGACCTGTTGATTTTCTCAACAGGTCATTATTTTATTTTACATAATCCATGCTGATCCAGCCTTTGGAAATCCGTCCCCAGGTTACACCGTTCACTTGGGTGGTTTCCAAAATCTGCACTTTGGCACCTTCATACAGGTAGCCAACAATCTTATTGGAAGTACCTGCCTCACTGCGCACCCGCAGACAATCGGCAGTAACTGTCTTCGCTACAGGTTGGGATGTGCCGCCGGAGGAACCGGTATTTTGCTGATCCAGAACCACGTAGTCCAGACTGATCCAGCCCTTGTCAGTTTTACCCCAAACCGTTCCGCCTACTGTCTTCTGCTCGGTGATTTCCACCTTTGTGTTTGGAGAGAGATAGCCGGCAATAGCATAGGAAGTACCGGGGCCTGTACGGACACGCAGATAATCATTTACCTTGACCGTTCCTATAACCTTCTGGGATGTACCACCGGAGGAACCGGAATCGCCTTGCTTGTCAAGTACGACATAATCCATACTAATCCAGCCCTTGGCAGTCTTGCCCCAAGTCATGCTGCCGGAACTGGTCTGTTCTGTAATGGTAACTCGCTCGTTCGGAGACAAATAGTCTACCACCTTTGTGGAGGTGCTGGGACCACTGCGAACCCGAAGCAGGTCATTAACCTTCACAGTCCCGGTCCAGCTCTGCTGTAC
This sequence comes from Faecousia sp., assembly GCA_045647705.1. Lineage (GTDB taxonomy): Bacteria > Bacillota > Clostridia > Oscillospirales > Oscillospiraceae > Faecousia. Next base: position 13,968 of record JAZRMP010000054.1, on the reverse strand, counting down.
AGGCTTCTGCGGTTCTGTCGCAGGAGGCTCCGTTGCGGGAGGTTCCGTTGCGGGCGGCTCAGTGGCGGGAGGCTCTGTTGCTGGCGGAGTCTGTTCTGCCACAGGATCTAACACCACGTAATCTAGACTAATCCAGCCATTGGAGATTTTACCCCAAACCATCGCGCCTGCAATCTTCTGCTCCAATATCTCCACCCGGGCACCGTTTTTCAGATACCCGACAACACCGTATCCAGTGCTGGGACCACTGCGAACCCGAAGCTGATCGTTGACCTTCACTGTTCCGGTACGCTTACCGGAGGATTCCGGTATTGTCGGCGTTTCCGGTTCGGGCTTGGAAACGTCATCGTAATTAGTGTAGTCCAGACAAATCCATCCACCGTAAAATTTACCCCAGGTATAACCGGTGCCAGTGGCTGTCTCGGTAATTACCAACTGCTCACCGGTGTTAGCTGTTCCGGTGGCTTTGTAATTGGTCCCGGGGCCTTGACGGATATTTACACCGTTAGCAGTTACGGTTACGGTAACACCGCCGGTAGTATCCTGCGCAGGGTCCTTACCCGCCCCATCCAGCCAATGGGCATACAATCTGCCGTTTCTGACGGAAGCGTCCAACACAGTTACCTGCTGTCCGCCCACTCTGGCTGTATACCAACCCTGAAACGTGTAACCGGAGTAGGCAGGCTTGGGGCTGACCGCAGAGGTGAGGTTGGCATCATAGCCTTGAACATTAGGACTGACCGTACCGCCACAAGGATCATAGAGCACATAGCCATAATGATCGGGAATGGTCTGGGAATAGACCCCATTTAAGTACATATTGGCTTCGCACAGACGCCGTCTGAGCAAAAATGTTCTGATCTGCCCACCGGCATTGCACCAACGGGTAAATGCATCGATCAGCGTATTTCCAGTGGCACCACTGGCAATGGCGTTATACAGACCGCCGTTGGAATCATAGGTCCAGGCAGAACCACAGTTAAAGGAGAACAAAACCAATGCGTCAAACTGATTTTGATTCAGCGTAACTCCAGTCTTTGCAATAAACTTCTCCACCTCTGACTGAAATCGGGCTATGTATGTATGTAAAAGTGCTTCCGCTTCCGCCTCGGTAATACCATTCTGTGTATAATACTCTACCTTATCATCGGGACATTTTGTACCGTAACCCACTGTCCACTGGGCATAATCCCAATAGGGCTTACTGCTGAAGCCCTCTTCCGCCTTTAGAATCTTGAGCGCATCGGCACTGAAGCTCAGCCCCGATTCGGCAGAAGCACTGATTGCTATCATACTCATTACAAGCACAGCAGACAACAGAAGACAGATTATTCTTTTCTTCAAGGATTTCGCTCCTCCCTTGTTCATTTCCCCGTTATTATAACAAACTGCACTCCACTTTTCAACCCCCATTTATGTAAAAATTACACTTTGTTACTTTTTATTTACTATAAAAGTTTGATGATTTCCATATTTTACCATAATATTACAGTATTTGTCTGTTAAAAATAGTTTAAAGGTTAACATAAATTCATTGCCGTCGCACAAATTCGGCAATATCGATTGCTTTTGCATTCTGTCTGTGGTAAAATCATGGCATATTCATCGAAGGGAGCAAACCTATGTCGGAGGGAAAAGCACTGATTGCCATGTCCGGAGGTGTGGACAGTTCTGTTGCCGCTTATCTGATGTTGCAGGCAGGCTACGACTGCACCGGAGCCACTATGCGGCTCTGCGATGACGCACTGGTAGGCATTGACCGGGAAAGCGGCTGCTGTTCTCTTGACGACACAGAGGATGCCCGCAGTGTAGCTTATCGGCTGGGATTGCGATTTTATGTATTTAACCATACAGAGGATTTCCGGCGCATGGTGGTAGATCAGTTTGTACGGTGCTATGAACAAGGCGGTACACCCAACCCCTGCATTGACTGCAACCGCCATTTAAAGTTTGATGTACTGCTGCAAAAGGCGCTGACACTTGGCTATGATTATATTGCAACCGGACACTATGCCAAAATCGAAAAGGACTTAGCTTCCGGACGGTATCTGCTGTATCGTGCCACAGACAAAGCAAAGGACCAGACATACTTTTTATCCTGTCTGACCCAGCACCAGCTTGCCCATACAAAATTTCCTCTGGGTGCGCTAACCAAGGAGGAAGTGCGGAAAATCGCGGAAGCACAGAATTTTATCAATGCAGGAAAGCGGGACAGTCAGGATATATGCTTCATACCTGACGGGGATTACAAAGCATTTATGGAACGCTACACCGGCAGAGAATATCCCTGTGGGGACTATCTTGACAAAACGGGAAATGTGGTGGGCAGGCACAACGGCGCGGTGGGTTACACCATTGGGCAGAGGAAAGGTCTGGGGATCGCCTTGGGGGAACCTGTGTATGTCTGCGCCAAGGATATGAAAAAAAACACTGTAACCGTCGGCTCTAACGAGGACCTTTTCAGAAGTATCCTCAGAGCCAACGACTGGAACTGGATTCCCTTCCCCGATCTGACCCAGCCACTAAGGGTAACGGCAAAAGTCCGCTATCGTCATATCGAACAGCCCGCCACGGTCTACCCGGAGGAAAACGGCTTTGCCAGAGTTGAATTTGACCACCCCCAACGGGCTATCACCACAGGACAGGCAGTGGTGCTTTACGACGGTGATCTGGTCATCGGCGGCGGCACCATTACAGAAGTATTATAAAAAGGAACGGAGGATTTCCTCCGTTCCTTAAATCTTTGTATCCGGGAAATATTCTTTTACAAAATCCACATCGGCAACATGAAATGATTTTCCGTTCAGATTTTCCAGACCTCCGGCTTCGGTTGTGAACTGGAAGGTCAGCTTATAGGAATACAGAGCCTGGAACTTCCGGTCAAAACGCTTATCCAGCTTGCCGTACTTGCCGTCTCCCAGCAGAGGATGCCCTGCGTGGGCAAACTGGGCACGAATCTGGTGGGTACGGCCGGTAATCAGCTCACATTCCACCAAAGAAAGACCGTTGCGGCTCTGAAGTACAATATAGTTGGTCTGACAGGATTTTGAGCCGGGCTGAGGCGTGTTGGTTACAAACACCTTGTTTTTCTTGGCATCCTTGAAAAGATACCCCTTCAAACTGCCCTTTGCCGGCTTAGGTGTGCCCTCCACAACGGCAAGATACCGCTTGTCCAGCTCCCGGTCCTTGATCTTCTGGTTCATCACCCGCAGTGCCTCGGCGGTCTTTGCCGCGATGACGATGCCGCCGGTATTCCGGTCGATCCGGTTGCAAAGTGCCGGGGTAAAGGCGTTCTCACCCCGGGGGCTCCATTCCCGTTTCTGGTACAGGTAGGCCTGAATATGGTCAATCAGGGTCCTGCCGTACTCCGCGCCATCATGGGGATGCACCGCAAGTCCCGGACGCTTATCCACCAACAGAATGTTCTCATCCTCATAAACGATATTAAGCTTTGGTGCTGCCACGGTCAGGTACGCATTGTCCTCACGGGGTTTATCAAAAAACTCATCGTTAATGTAAAGATGCAAAACATCCCCCGCTTCCAGCCGGGTGTCCCGCTCCGCCCTTGCTCCGTTGCGTTTAATACGCTTGATGCGAATATACTTCTGAGCCAGAGACGCCGGCAGCAACGGTACCGCCTTAGCCAAAAAACGGTCCAGACGCTGGCCTGCATCATTGGCACCGATGATAAATTCCTTCATGCTTTACAGGTTCTCCTCCTGGGTTCCGGCAAAGTGCCTGTCCATCTGCTCGGTAAACTCCTGGGCAGGGTTATAACCCATCTTGCGCTGACGGTTATTCATAGCCGCCACCTCAAGGATCACAGCCAGATTTCTGCCCGGAGTAATCGGAATGGTGTTCAAGGGAATCTGAACCCCGAGGATCTCCATGTGTTGATCTTCCAACCCCAATCGGTCATAAACCTTCTGCTGATTCCACGGTACAATATTAACTACAAGATTAATCTCATTTTCCGATTTAACAGCGCCCATACCAAACAGTTTCGCCACATTGATGATACCAATCCCCCGCAGCTCCACATAATTGCGAATCAATGCAGGCGCATTTCCCACAAGCGCATTTTCGGATATTTTACGAATCTCCACAGCATCATCCGCAATCAGCCGATGGCCACGCTTAAGTAGCTCAATGGCAGCCTCGCTTTTGCCAATACCGCTTTCACCCAGCAGCAACAGGCCCTCGCCGTATACCTCCATCAGCACACCGTGGCGGGTAATGGACGGTGCCAAAGCGTTCTTTAAGTAAGCAATAATGTCAGAAACAATCGTACTGGTAACTTCTCTGCTGCGAAGCAAAGTAACATTATGCTTCTTTGCCATCTCCAGACACTGGGGATCCGGCTGTATATTCCGGGCAATCAGCAACGCCGGGAACTTATAGGAAAACAGCCGGTCAAAGGTGATGGCACGCTCCTGCTCAGACAGCTTCTGTAAGTAACTGATCTCCACATTGCCCATAACCTGAAGCCGCATAGGTTCAAAGTGGTCATAATAACCCGCTAGCTGCAAACCGGGACGGGCCACATCTACCACTGTAAGACGAATCCTCTCATAATCCGTGGCGGCATAGGCTACCTCCAGACGAAATTCATCGACCAGTGTTGTTAGGGGTACGCTGTGGATGTCAAACATAATACCTCACCTCTTTATGGATCTTCCATATCTGCAACCATTATACCGATATAGTATTGGAATATCAACAATATTTTGAAAAAACTAAAATTTTTCCAAAAAAACACTTGCATTTTAAGTTAATCTCTGCTATCATATCTAAGCGCCTGTTTGGGCGCAGTATTGAGTTTATCATTTCAGATAGGAGGTGCAGTGAATGGCGAAGTGTGATTATTGTGGCAAGGGTGTTGCTTTCGGTATTAAGGTGTCCCACTCCCACAGACGTTCTAACAGAACCTGGAAGCCCAACGTTAAGCGGGTCAAGGCCATTGTGAACGGTACTCCGTGCCATGTGTACGCTTGTACCAGATGCCTCCGTTCTAACAAGGTTGAGCGGGCTGTCTGATTACCCCTGCAACTAATAACGGCATTGCTTGAAGCAATGCCGTTTTTTGTTATATAGAAACATTCCCGGCTGTACATACAGCCGGGAATGTTTCTAATCTTTATCCTTTTTGAACAAATCGGTTCTCCGTTCCTCGCCTTTGAGCAGGCGCAGGATATTCTGCCTGTGCATAAAAGTAGCCAACGCACTCATAAACACGCCGCAGAGCATTACCATCAGATTATCATTGTGCAGAACGACAAAGCCCACGCCGAAGGTGATCGCAGCCAGCACAGAGCCGAGAGATACATATTGGGTAGTAAAATAAGCGGCTGCAAATACAGCAAGAATCAGCAGCGCAATCCGCCAATCCACAATAATAGCAATAAACAGGCCGCTTAATATCCCTTTGCCTCCGTGAAAGCCCAAAAGTACCGGAAAGACATGTCCCAGCATTACCGATGCGCCGCCCAGTGCCGCACCGCTTTGGAAACCGACGTATTTCTTTAGCAGCAGTCCGCCCAGGATACAGGCGAGTACCGCCTTACCGGCATCGATCACAATGACCAACGCAGAACGCCCTGCACCATAATTGCGGATAAAGTTGGTTAATCCTGCATTACCGCTGCCATGGGTACGCACATCATCCCCCATCAGCCGGGACACACAGACGGCGCCGTTCAAATTACCCAACAGATAGCCTGTTAACACGGCAATCGTAATAAACAGCCACACAGCTTAGTCCTCCTTGTCGCCCTTCTGACGGATGGTGATCCGCACAGGTGTCCCCTTCAATCCAAATACTTCCCGGATCTGGTTTTCCAGATACCTCTGATAGGAGAAATGGAACAAACGGGCATCATTGCAGAAAATCACAAAGTGAGGGGGCTTGGTACCCGCCTGCGTCATATAGTAGATCTTCAGCCGACGGCCCTTATCGGAAGGTGGCTGTACCCGGGAGGTGGCATCTGCCAGTACGCTGTTCAGCGCGCCGGTAGTAATGCGGCTGGTATTTTGCTTGTGGACCTCCTGAATCACGTCAAACAGCTTGTCCACCCTCTGACCGGTCAGTGCCGACAAAAACACCACAGGCGCATAAGTCATATAACTCAAGCCGTTGCGAACGCCCGCCTCTTTGTCCCGCATGGTGTTGGTTTCTTTCTCCTCCACCGCGTCCCATTTATTGACCACAATGATAGCAGCCTTGCCCGCCTCATGGACCAGACCTGCAATTTTGGTATCCTGCTCTGTAACGCCCTCATTGGCATCTACCAAAATCAGACACACATCTGCCCGTTCAATGGCATTAATGGTACGCATGTTGGAGAATTTTTCAATTATATCGTCCACCTTACTTTTCCGGCGCATGCCGGCAGTATCGATAAAGCAATACTTTCCTGTCTCATTCTCAAACTCTGAATCGATCGCATCCCGGGTGGTGCCTGCAATATTGGACACAATGACCCGTTCTTCTCCCAAGATACGGTTCAGCAGGCTGGACTTGCCCACATTGGGTTTGCCCACGATAGCTACCTTGATCGTCTCATCATCCTCAGCATCCCCTTCGTCCTCGGGCATATTCTGAAGACACCAATCCAGAAGATCACCGGTACCGTGTCCGTGGACAGCAGAGACCTCAAACAAATCCCCGATCCCCAGACTGTAAAACTCATAAACATCCGGGTTCACCGGGCCAATAGAATCACATTTATTCACTGCCAAAGCCACAGGCTTTCCGGATTTGCGAAGCATGGTTGCCACATCCACATCCGCAGCAGTTACACCGGTACGGACATCTGCCACCATCACGATACAATCAGCCAGTTCAATACCAATCTCCGCTTGACGGCGCATAAACTTCAGCATATCACTGTCAGTTCCTGGCTCGATACCACCGGTATCCACCAAAGAAAACTGTCGTCCGCACCATTCACAATCGCCGTAGATACGGTCCCGGGTAACACCGGGTGTATCCTCAACAATAGAGGTCCGGTGGCCGGTGAGCTTATTGAATAGCATAGACTTTCCCACATTTGGGCGACCTACGATCGCAACCAGAGGTTTTGCCATGGCAATCACTCCCTTCAAACAATACTATAAACTAAATTCATTAAAAACACACAAGAAAGCAAACAGCGTCTTCACAAGGTGCTTCGAGAATAAGGATCATTCGGCAGGCAGCAGGGTTTTGGAAGTGCAAATCGTGATTTTCGGACCGCAGCCATACTTTGTGTATTGCAAGGTGCGGAAATTGCGAGTTGCCTTTCAAGGGCTGCTGATTGACAATGATCCGTTTCGAGAAGCGCCTATACAATAAGGAAAAAGAGGAAGGCAGTTCGCCTTCCTCTGCGCTTACGCTCTTTTCCTGCCTTAGTCAGCCTTGGCAGCCAGAACCTGACGACCATTGTAGTTGCCGCAAGCCTTGCAAGCTCTATGAGGCATGAGGGGCTCACCACACTTGGAGCAAACTGCTACACTGGGAGCAGCCAGCTTCCAGTTGGAACCGCGGCGCTTATCGCGACGAGCCTTGGACACTTTACACTTAGGGACAGCCATGGATGACACCTCCTTGGTTAATCTGCTTCAACAGCATCTTACTTACTTATCTAGTAGCTGCCGTAAAGCAGCAAAACGGGGATCCAGCTCTTTTTCACAGGTGCAGGGACCGTCATTCAGATTCTTGCCGCACCGGCAGCAAAGGCCCTTACAATCCGGCTTGCACAGCAGCTTGGAATCCAGATTCAGCACAAACACTGTCCGTGCGATTTCCTCCAGATCCGCAGTATCTGCCTCTAGCGGGAACACCCACTCATCCTCGCTGTCTTCATTGGACAGTTCCTCTACCAAAACCACATCTACAGGAATCTCAACATCCTGATCAAAGTCCGTAGCACAGCGATCACACACACCATGGATACGGGTGGTAATCATGCCCTTCATAACCAGTACATCGGCAGTATTACGTACCGTACCACTGATATGAACAGGCTCGCTGACCGGGTAACAGGTTCCATATTGAAGATCGCTCAGATCCACACTTTCAGAAAAGGAAACCGTTGCGCCAGGCGTATGCATAATCTCGGTCAGTGCCAGTCGCATAGTATCCCCCTCTTCATAGTCGTGCCTAGATATTATATAGGCTTTTATGTCATTTGTCAAATGTTATTTTGCCAAAAAAGAAGAACTTTCTGTAGGCAGAATTTAGACATGTTCTATTTGTCCATTCCGGGACATACCCTATGGTAAACCCGTGGCAGGAGCTTCCCTTCCTGCCGGATAAGGAGGCTGGCTATGGAAAACATTTACGCCGATATTGCAGCCCGCACAGGGGGTAATATCTATATCGGTGTGGTCGGACCGGTCCGTACCGGAAAATCCACACTTATCAAACGCATCATGGAGGGGTTGGTCATCCCCAATATTGAGGATATGTATCGTCGGGAGCGGGCAAAAGACGAATTGCCCCAGAGTGGTTCCGGCAGGACCATTATGACCAGCGAGCCAAAATTTGTACCCGAGGAGGCAGTAGAGATCTCCCCGGATGGTACTACCCGATTCCGGGTCCGGCTAATCGATTCTGTAGGCTACATGATAAACGGTGCTGTGGGTGCTGAGGAGGATGGTCAGCCGCGAATGGTTGCTACCCCATGGTACGACTACGAGATTCCCATGACTGAGGCTGCCGAGCTAGGCACAAAGAAGGTTATGGAGGAGCATTGTTCCATTGGTCTGGTAGTTACCACCGACGGAACCATCACCGATATTCCAAGAGAGGACTACATTGCCGCAGAAAAGCAGGCCATTGCCGATATGCAGGCCACAGGAAAACCCTTCCTCATATTGGTCAACAGCCGTGAGCCCTCCGGAGAAGCCGCAGTTCAAGCAAAAGAGCAACTGTACCGGCAAACCGGAATTATGCCTGTAGTTACCGACTGTCAGGCACTGGACAGTCAGGGGATCTGTCAACTGTTACAGCAGATTCTCTACGCTTTCCCCATGCGCCAGTTGTATGTACATCTCCCTCGATGGATGGATGCACTGGAACCGGAGCATCCGGTAAAAGCTGCCCTTTACGAAGCATTAATTCGCCGTGCTGAGGAAATTTCCACACTTGCACAGGCAGAGACAACACTATCCAAACTCAAAGAATTGGAGCAGGTGTTGGATTTTTCGCTTCGGAGCATTGATTTAGCAACCGGTACAGTATCCTGTGCCCTGGGATTCCCCGAATCCCTGTTCTATGAGATCCTCAGCAGCAAGGCAGGTATCTCCGTTCAAAACGACGCTCAGCTTCTTTCTCTGCTGACAGAACTATCTGCCATCAAGCAGGAATATGATAAAATTGCTGACGCGCTTTCCTCGGTCAAAGCCACCGGCTATGGAATCGTTATGCCCACAGCAGAGGAGATGACACTGGAAAAGCCGGAGCTGCTCCGTAAAAACGGTGCTTTCGGCGTAAAGCTCCGGGCGGGTGCCCCTTCTATTCACATGATGCGTGTGGATATTGACACAGAAATCAGTCCCATGGTTGGGGATGAAAAACAATCTCAGGACTTAATTTCCTATCTTTCCGGCGAGGCACCTGAGAAGCTGTGGGAAAGCAATATATTTGGTAAGTCTGTTTACGAAATGATCCGGGAAGGTTTGACCTCCAAGCTGGTCCGGACCCCAGAGGATGTGCGGGGAAAATTCCGTGGCAGTCTGACCCGGATTGTAAACGAAGGAGCTAACGGATTGGTTTGTCTGATCTTATAAATTCAATTTAAACCGCCTGAGCACACTCCTCCACGGAGCGTTGCCGGGCGGTCTTTTTTTCAATATTTTTCTATCTACACCTTTACCCTTTGGAAATATTGTGGTAAACTAAAAATAACACAACCCAGGGGGATAACGATGAAGCTATCACATCTGTATAACAAAAAATGGTTCTGCCCGTTGTTGGCTTTTTTACTGCCGATGGTGGGTATGTTTTTCGTAATGATTATCCGGGGCTTTGAGCCCTTTGGTGCGACGTCAATGCTGTATTCGGATATGTACCATCAGTACTATCCGTTCTTTGTCGCCTTCCGCAAGGCACTGCTTAGCGGGGAAAGCCTTCTGTATAGTTGGAATGTGGGTATGGGCATGGATTATCTCGGGCTAATTGCCTATTATCTTGCCTCCCCACTGAATCTTCTGAGCGTATTTGTCCCGGAAAATCTTCTTTTGGAGTACTTCTCCCTGCTGATGCCCATAAAACTGGGGCTTGCCGGTTTATTCTTCGCAATCTTCCTTAAGAAAATGTTTGGCAGAAATGATCTTTCCATCGTTCTCTTTGGCAGCTTCTATGCCCTGTGTGCCTGGGCACTGGGTTATCAGTGGAATATCATGTGGCTGGATACCTTTTCCCTGTTGCCATTGGTGGCACTGGGTACTGTCTCCGTACTGAAGCACAGAAAATTTCTGTTGTATATTTTAACCCTGTGTCTGTCCGTTCTTTCTAATTATTATATTGGGCTTTTTACCTGTATCTTTGTAGCACTGATCTTTGTTTGCTACCAAATCTGCTGTTGGGAAGGTCCTAAGAAACTCTTTACTGACCTGTGCTACATGGCACTATACTCTGCGATTGCCATTGGCATGACCGCCTTTTTGGAGTTGCCTGCCTTTGCTGCACTTCAAACCACGCAATCCAGTGTCAATAAGTTCCCTGTGGGATTTAAGCTTAACATTGCCGACGAAAACACATGGCAAGGTCTCTTGGATGCGATGCGACAGGTTGCGGGCAACATGAACGGTGCTCTGGAGCCTACCTTTAAGGAAGGTCTGCCCAACCTTTACTGTGGTATTGGCTCCAACATTCTGGCCCTTCTGTTCCTTACCTGCAAGCAGGTCAAATTAAGGGACAAGCTATGCAGCATTTTTCTACTGCTGTTTTTCAATCTTAGCTATATTCTCCGGCAGTTAGATTATATCTGGCACGGCTTCCATTTCACCAACATGATCCCATACCGGTTCAGTTTTCTCCATAGTTTTGTAATGCTGTATATGGCATACCGGGCATGGCTGCTGCGAAACCGCTTCCGGCTGTGGCAAGTGATCGTCGCGGCCACTCTAGCTGTGGGCATTGCTCTGTGCAGCAACAGCAGGACAGATATGATATACTGGGCCTATAACGGTGTATTTCTGCTCCTGTTCATCTCCGTATTGGTTTACTCTGTACTTCGTGCCCCATTACACAAAGGCGCTGATAGCAACAAAAAAGCAACTTACCTATCCGATCTTAGCTATCGCAGAAAGGTAAGCGGCTGGTTATTTCTCGGTATCATGGTAATGGAGCTCGCACTGAATTTGGTAAATTTCGGTGTTCATTTTACCGGAACCTCTGTTAAAAATTACCCCTCCGGCACCACCTATTCCGCTTCCATGATCCGCTATATGCAGCAGCGCGAAAAGGACACCTTATTCTACCGGGCAGAGACTACCCACTCTCAAACACTGAACGACGGCGCACTCAACGGCTATAACGGAGTCTCTACCTTTACCAGTTCTGCAAATGTAAAGGTTACTGAATTTCTGAAGGCATTGGGATACGGTGCTAAGAACACTTACAACCGCTATTGCTTTGAGGAAAGCTCTCCGGTTTCCAATCTGTTTTTGAATCTGAAATACATGCTGGAACGGCAGGGTCAAGTGGAGAAAAACGCCTACTTTGATGATGTGCACAGTTACGGAAATGTGCACCTTCTGGAAAACAACGCATACCTGCCTCTGGGTTTTCTGGCAAACAATCAGCTTATCAACGTAGATTTCTCCGCAGGGGAAAATCCCCTTGTGTTTCAAAATGAGCTTTTGTCTGCTGCCTCCGGACTTAATGGGGATGTATGGACCTTGATAACAGGAAAGAACCTATCCATCTCTGCTACAGGCGTAACCATTAAGAATCAGTCTCAGACCGGCTATTGCAACTACTCCACAGGCAAAGATTCCGGCGGTACCATTGTTTATAAGTATATTGCCGACCGAAAAGGCTTTGTGTGTACTTCTTTGGACCTTTCCAAGAAAAACAAAACCTCTTTCTGGAAGAATGGTACAGAGTTGTACAACGAAACCTACAGCATCCCCCAAACTCTGGCTGTTTGCGATGTGATGCCAGGGGATGTAATTGAGGTGCATCTGACATGCAAAGCTGACGAAAACGGCTCCATTACACTGCACACTGGCATTCTAGATGAAGTCCTGTTCCGCAAGGCTTACGACAAACTGGCTGCGTCCACGCTTGCATTGACCACCTTCCGAAACACACAGGTCGAAGGCATAATCGAGTGTGATCGGGATGGTATCCTCTATACCTCAATCCCCCAGGATGGTAACTGGACAGCCTATGTAGACGGCAGACAGGCAGATATTGTTCTAATTGGGGATGCTATGATTGGGCTGTTACTCTCCAAAGGCAGCCATACCGTAACCTTCCGCTATCACAACCCGGCATTTTCTCTTGGCTGGAAAATTAGTCTTACCTGTGCTGTTGTTTTTATTGGGCTGTATCTAAGCATATATCGTCTCCGCCGAAAAAAGGGCAAATACGAAAAATAAAGAAGAGCCGGGCAGTTGTCCGGCTCTCTGTTTCGTTCTGAACAATATAGAAAGAAGGGATCCCATGACACCCCTGAGCAGACAGATATTGGAAGCCTATCAAATCAGAAAAACGAAGCATCAAAAGTTGGCTTTTATAGAGTTGTTGCGCAAGCATTTCCCCCAGTTAACGGTACAGGAAGGCAGTTTTCCTAAATGCCGCAACATTATCATTGGAGATGTAACCAATGCCAAGGTTGTACTGACCGCACACTACGACACCTGCGCCCGACTTCCCTTTCCAAATCTCATTAGCCCTGAAAAGCCCTTGCTATCCATCGGTTACAGCCTGCTAATCCTTGTGCCGATGATCGCTCTGCTCATTCTTCTCAACTTCCTGCTGAATCTGCTTTCCGACAACTACTGGGTCCACTACTGGCTCACTCTGGCAGCATATTTTGGGCTTTTGCTTCTGCTGGTTGCAGGACCGCCAAACAAACATACCGCTAACGACAACACTTCCGGCGTTATTACCCTGTGTGAACTTTTGGGTACACTTACAGAAGCAGAACGCCGCAAGGTCTGCTTCGTGTTTTTTGATCACGAAGAATCCGGTTTGATCGGTTCATCCCATTTCCGTGCCAAATTTAGGAAGCAGATGAAAAACAAGCTGCTGATTAATTTTGACTGTGTATCCGATGGCGACACAATCTTGGTAGCCGCCTCAAAAGGGGCACGAAAGACGCATGCCAACATATTAAAAGATAGTTTTCTTCCCACACAAACCAAAAAAATTTTGTTCGCCAACACAGAAAAAATCTACTATCCCTCAGACCAAGCCGGCTTCAAAAAAGGAGTTGCCGTCGCCGCATTGAAAAATAGGCGTTTTATCGGCAATTACATGGACCGGATTCATACTGCAAGTGATACCGTTTTTGACAAAGAAAATGTTAAACTGATTTGCGATTCCGTTCTGCGGCTGCTGAAAAACGATAGTCTGTAACAAATAACTATTTTGTGAGCTACACAGGTACGTGGATCCTCGACCGCCTTACAAGTATAAAACGACCTCACTACCGAAGTAGTGAGGTCTTGTGTTTGCGTTACCTATCTTCCCGGGCAGTCGCCCGCCAAGTATTGTCGGCGTACATGTGCTTAACTTCTGTATTCGGGATGGGAACAGGTGGACCCACATGACAATCAACACAAACTATATATCTGTATGCCTTTCGGCCTTACATTCTTTGGTGACCCGTACCGGATTCGAACCGATGTTAACGGCGTGAGAGGCCGCTGTCTTAACCACTTGACCAACGGGCCATGGTGCACCTTCAGGGACTCGAACCCGGGACCCACTGATTAAGAGTCAGTTGCTCTACCAACTGAGCTAAAGGTGCA
>JAZRMP010000053.1:0-79936 GCA_045647705.1 Faecousia sp. | reverse complement strand
GAAATAAAGTCCTGATTGTGCAGTGTGGCGTTAGTAACCGTCGTCCCCGCCAGCCGGACCGGACGCACAACAGCCTTCGGTGTTAAAACCCCTGTCCTTCCTACCTGAACAATTATATCTTCCACGACAGTCTGCTTAATTTCTGGTGGGTATTTATAGGCCACAGCCCAACGTGGAAATTTTGCAGTGCTACCAAGCTGTTCCCTCGTATACAGATCGTTAATCTTGATGACTGCACCATCTATATCGCAAGCAAGCTGATCCCTGCTGTCATTAATATCCAGCACAAACTGTTTGATTTGCTGTGTTGTTTTCAAAACTTTCCCCGGTATAACCTTAAACTGTAACATACGCAAATAGTCAAGGCATTCTGCATGTGTGGAGAATGATGTTCCTTCTGCAAGCTGTATGTTGAATACATAAATATCCAGTCCACGAGATGCCGCAATCTTGGGGTCAAGCTGACGCAAGGATCCGGCAGCAGCATTTCTTGGATTTGCAAATATCTGTTTACCTTCTGCCTCTTGCTTCACATTCAGTTTTTCAAAGCTGGATTTTGGCATAAAAACCTCACCGCGTACAATTAACCGTTTCGGTGCGTTAGATAGCGTCATAGGTATGGAGCGGATCGTTTTTAAATTCATCGTAACATCTTCGCCAACATTTCCGTCGCCTCTGGTTGAGCCCCTGACGAATACACCATTCTCATATTCAAGCGAGACGGAGAGTCCATCAATCTTAGGCTCAACAGAAAAATCAGCATCTGGATATCCCTGTAGAATTTTGTCCAAAAAAGCCTCTAATTCCTCTAACGAGAATACATCTTGAAGACTCATTAGAGGTACAGGATGGGTTACCTTTTCAAATTTACTCAAAGCCTCGCCCCCAACCCTTTGGGTTGGAGAATCCAGTTCCGCAAGGTGTGGATTCGCTCTTTCCAGGTCCTCAAGCTCTCTTAAAAGATGATCGTATTCAAAATCCGGCATCTGAGGATCATCCAAAACATAGTAGCGATAATTTGCCTCATTTAGAATTCTTGTCAGTTCTTCAATTCTCTGTTTGGCTTCCATATTTTCCTCCGGTTTGTAAAAATGTGTCCGGAACCTGTCCGACAATAATCGTCTCTGCCACCACAACCTGGCTGGAAACTGTAAAATAATTTGTTTCTCCGAGCACCAACACAGCAACATCCACACTGACCTGCATATTTAGTTGCTGAAGAGTTTGATTAATTCCTGCCTCTGTAAAATTGCTGGTAAATGACGCATCTGAATTGCGAATAGACAGAATATTTACCGGGATCATAGGCCCTCTCCCCGCTAGGAACTCAGGCAAGACCAAGCTTCCAATGGGAATTCCCAGATCAGATGTATCAAGCGCAAGTATCTCATCATTTATCCGATTCAAAATATCGGTTTTAAGTCGGTTAACCTCGCTCATATTGGTCTTTAACGCCGTAATGCGTCCATTTAAATCTTTTTCAAAATAAACAATTCGATCATACTGAATATTTCCACGCTCAATTTGGACATCAATAGAGTCGTTGATTAGATCCGATGTAGCATTCTTTACCTGTGTTTCGGCAAGACCTCGTATTGCATTATGGTATTTATGTCGGAATAGTGCAAGGACCACAAGTACCAACAGTATAATCACAACGAGCCACCGCAGCAGCCTGTTAAACCTTCGGCGCATAAGATCCCCCCTAGGGAATCGTATGCTTGCATAAGAGTAAAATTACAAGCGCTTCATGTGGGCAGATGCTGATTTAGCCATCAATTTTTTTGTTCCCAGCTCATCAAATGCAATCTCCAGCAAAGCATCACCGTTCATCTTAATTACAGAAAGAACAAGCCCCTTTCCAAAAGCAGTGTGCTGAACCATATCACCTTTGTTTAGTTCCAGCATAGGTGTTTTAACTGCATTTTGCGGTATCATGTAAGAAGACGATGCAGTAGGGCGAGAGTGCGCCCGGATGTAGGGTTTGGGCTCAGCATATTCACGTCTCTGTAGTGGAGTCTGTTCATAATAACCACCTTTTTTAGACACCAGATCATCTGGTATCTCCCGGAGAAATCTGGACGGCAGAGACGAACTGGTCCTTCCGTATAGCATGCGTTGTCTGGCATAGGAGATAGTTAAGGTTTTCTTCGCCCTTGTAATTGCTACGTAGCAAAGACGTCGCTCCTCTTCCATCTCCTCCATATCACCAATTGCACGCATTCCCGGAAAAAGACCGTCTTCAAAGCCCACTAAGAATACATTAGGAAACTCAAGACCTTTTGCAGAGTGCATCGTCATCATCACAATGGCATCATCGCCCTCACTAAACGTTTCCAAATCTGTATACAGTGCAATTTCTTCCAAAAAACCCGCCAACGAAGGGATCTCGGCATTCTGTACATAGGAATTAATGCTGGATTTTAGTTCCCGAATATTCTCAAGCCGTACTTTATTCTCCTCCGTAGGCTTGCTCTCCAACATAGTAATATACCCTGTACGCAGCATCACCTCTTCGTAGAATTCCGGAAGTGAGATGTCCTCATCAAGGAGAGAGGCAAGTTCCTCAATCATGTCGGAAAACTGTTTCAGCTTGCCTGACGCTTTTTCCAGAGGTGCATAAGAGTGCGGATCTGAGACTACACGATATAATCCTTGACCTTCTGCGGCAGCTAATCTTTCCGCAGTCTCAATCGTCTTTACTCCCAACCCCCTTGGTGGATTGTTAATAATCCTCCGGAGCCGTAGATCGTCTCTGCGGTTATTAATAACACACAGATAAGACAACATATCTTTAACTTCTGCGCGATCAAAGAATCGCATACCGCCGATAATTCGGTATGGAATACCATTTCGTTTCATGGCAAATTCCAGGGCATTGGATTGCGCGTTGGTACGATACAAAATGGCGTAGTCCTTAAAATCACGACCTTTGGATACAGAGATGATCTGACCAGCTATATAACTTGCCTCTGCACCTTCGTCTGCTGCCTCATAAACCGTAATTTTATCGCCCTCACCATTAGCAGTCCAAAGCCGTTTACCTTTTCTTCCAATATTATGTGCAATTACCGCATTGGCTGCATTTAGTATTGCCTGTGTTGATCTGTAATTCTGTTCCAGCCGAATCGTGTGGGTACCACGGTATTGTTTCTCAAAATCAAGAATATTTTCAATTGTCGCTCCGCGAAAACGATATATACTCTGGTCATCATCGCCAACAACACAGACGTTTTCATAACCGCCTGCCAACATGGAAGTCAGCAGATATTGCATGTGGTTTGTATCTTGATATTCGTCCACCAGAACATAACGAAATTTTCGCTGGTAATACTCCCTAATATCATCATGATCTTGTAAAAGCTGAACAGTTTTAAAAATAATGTCGTCAAAATCTAGAGCATTATTCTCCTTCAGCTTTATCTGATAACGCTGATAGGCTCTGGCTACATGTAACAACCGTATATCACCACTGGTCCGGATATGTTCCTGCATTTCCTCAGGACCAATCATTTTATCCTTCTGGCGGCTGATAACGCTCAAGACATATTTTGCGGGAAAGGTTTTATCATCCAGACCCATATCTTTAATAATGTCCTTCATTAGCCTCTCAGAATCCGAAGCATCGTAAATGGTAAAGCTTCGAGTATAACCCAGACGCTCAATATCGCGCCGAAGAATTCTGCAACAGGCAGAATGGAAAGTCATCGCCCAAACATCCTGTCCTTGTTCCCCCAACATCGCCTCCAATCGCTCTTTAAGTTCATTAGCTGCCTTGTTAGTAAAGGTTATCGCAAGCACACTCCATGGCATAGCTGGCTCAACAGCGCAAAGATAATCGGCTCGGTAATTGTCAAAATCAGTATCTTGTATCAGGAGTTCCTCCAAGAACCTAACATCCTCCTCGGAAATGTTTTCCGGAACTTCATTCGTGTCGCTTCCTCTACCAAAGCGAATAAGATTTGCAATTCGATTAATTAGTACCGTAGTCTTACCACTGCCAGCACCGGCTAAGAGCAACAATGGGCCTTCTGTAGTCATTACCGCTTCTCTTTGTTTTTGATTTAGATCTTCAAATTGCCACTCAATATAACGCTTTCTTGCCGCTATAAATCGGTTAAAAATTTGTTCAGTCATAGTTACACCTATCTATTTTTATGATTATAAATATTTTAACCTATTATTTTGAAAAGGTAAAGTAAAAAATGCTAACACAGAAGTTCTTTTAACCGCGAAAGTGCTTTCTTTTCAATACGGGAAACTTGCACCTGACTGACCTGCAAGACTCTCGATACCCGTTCCTGGGTTAAGCCATGATAGTAACGCAGTCGAATTACAAGCCCCTCACGTTCAGGAAGGCGGTCAATCGCCTGCTTTAGTGAAAACCGTTCCAGAAGGACATCCTCCGATTCTGTGTCAGACAGAATATTCTCAAGAGTAAAACCATCCTCCCCTGCTTCCTGCTGCATGGACTCCACACTAGCCGTCGCTGCCTCAGCAGCAGCAATTTCTTCTACCGTTAAGCCTGTTTGATGGGCAATTTCCAAAAGTGTTGGTTCCCTACCCAAAGCGTGAAGCAAATGATTGCGAACGTTTTTGATTGTTGCCGCCCTTTCTTTTATCCCGCGAGAAACCTTAACTGCTCCGTCATCCCGCAAAACACGCCGAATTTCACCTGCAATTTTAGGTACAGCGTACGTAGAAAACTGGGTGCCATAATTAAGATCAAACCCATCTACAGCTTTAAGGAATCCCAGACATCCAAGCTGATATAAGTCATCGGCCTCTGTTCCGCGTCCCAGAAATCGCCTTACAACCGACCATATCAGACCGCTATTTTCCAATACCAAGTCCTCGCAGGCCTGCTTGTCTCCCGTCTGCGCCCTGGCAATCAATTCATCTGTTCTGCTCATTTACGTCGCTGCAATTTCCTGCGCATATGTACGCTGGTACCCTTACCCGGTGTGGAAACAACAGAAAAGCTGGACATAAAGCTTTCCATGATGGTAAATCCCATGCCACTACGATCGCTGCCACCGGTTGTATACATCGGTCTTCTGGCCTGCTCCAGATCCTGAATTCCAACCCCTCTGTCTCTGATAACAATATCCAGGGTATTATCCTTGAGGATTCTGCATCGGACTGTAATGATGCCAATATCATTCGGATACGCATGAACAATACAGTTTGTAACCGCCTCTGATACCGCTGTGCGAATATCTCCCAACTCCTCAAGCGTTGGATCCATTTGTGCAGCAAAACAGGCTACAGCACTGCGAGCAAATGCCTCATTTGTAGATTTACTTGGAAATTCTATTGTCATGTGATTTTCAAATTTCATGATACCGCCTCCTTAATTTCAACCAATTTATCAATCCCGGATGCACGAAATACCTTCATTGGTTGTGCATTTAATCCGGTTAGAACCAACTGTCCTTGAATTCTAGTCATGTTTCGCAATGCATTAATCACCACTGCAATCCCTGAGGAATCCATAAAAGTAACCTCTTGGAAATCCAATGTACAAATTTGGGGTGTATAAGCCTCTATCTTCCCGGCTATAGAATTGATATAACTCTTTGCACAGTGGTGATCAATTTCCCCCGTCAAAATAACCGTTAGATGACCATCCTGCAAAAAACTGGTAAACCGCATATTTTTCCTCCTTTCGTTATCCATAGACAGTATAGATATGGGGCAAAAGCATTTGCAGTCGGAATTGGGGGGATAGAAAAAGAAAGGAGTGCAAACCTTCTGTTTGCACTCCATTTTTCAAAGTATTCAATTAAATTCTTTTTAGGGTTTCAGCACTTTGTTCAAGCTGGGTAATCAGGTCATGGGTCTTTGCAGCCTTCTCCCGCTCTGCACTAACTACAGCTTCAGGAGCACGGGCAGTAAAGTTCTCATTAGCAAGCTTAGCTTCAATACCAGCTAGGGTTTTCCTTGCCTTTTCCAATTCCTTCTCAATCCGCTCCAACTCCTTTGATACATCCACAAGCTGGCCCATCGGAATATAGAGCTTAGCATCTGCGGTGGTAATCGTTACCATACCATCCAAATTCTCCGGCTCTTTATCCAGCAAGGATACCGAATCCGCATACGCCAAACGCTGTAGGAATCCCTCACCCTCGGTAAACACCTGAGGCCTAGTTGTCAACACATACAGTGCCGCCTTCTTACTGGGTGGAACATTCATTTCAGCCCGGCGGTTACGAATAGCGCGAATTGCTTCCATAACGGACTCCATAAGATTGCATTCCGTCTTGAAGGTTAGGTCCTGACGATACTTAGGCCACTGAGCAACGATCAACGCATCTCCCTCGTGGGGGATCGACTGCCAAATTTCCTCTGTGATAAAGGGCATAAAAGGATGAAGCAGACGCAAGATTTGATCCAAAACATAAACAAGCACCTGAATAGCTGTCTGTTTCCGTCCGGTTTCCTCGGAATACAACCGTGCTTTAGTCAGCTCGATATACCAATCACAGTAGGTATCCCAAATAAAATCGTACACCTTTTGGACTGCTACGCCAAGCTCATACTTCTCCAGATTCTCGGTAACCTCAGCAACCAATGTGTTTAAATTTGACAAAACCCACTTATCTGCAATTTCCAACTGGGATTTGTCAGGCAGCTTATTCTTAGCTTCACTGCCCAAATTCATCATAACATAGCGGGACGCATTCCATAGCTTGTTTGCAAAGTTACGCATTGCTTCGCACCGCTCTACATAGAACCGCATATCATTTCCGGGAGAATTACCGGTTACCATATTCATACGAAGAGCATCACAGCCGTACTTTTCAACCATCTCAAGTGGATCGATGCCGTTACCAAGCGATTTTGACATCTTACGGCCTTTATCATCCCTGACCAAACCATGGATCAGGACTGTGTGGAATGGCGTCTTTCCGGTATGTTCACAACCTGAGAAGATCATTCTGGCAACCCAGAAGAAAATAATATCATAGCCGGTAACCAAAACATCGGTGGGATAGAAGCGGGAAAGGTCTTCTGTATTTTTAGGCCAACCAAGGGTTTCAAAAGGCCAAAGTGCAGAGGAGAACCAGGTGTCGAGCACATCAGGATCCCGCACAATCTTATTACTGCCACATTTTTCGCACTTGCAGGCATCCTCCATGGAAACAGTGATGTGTCCGCAATCATCACAGGTCCACGCAGGAATCTGATGGCCCCACCAAAGCTGACGGGAAATACACCAATCCCGAACATTTTCCATCCAGTTCAGATAGGTCTTACTGAATCGTTCAGGAACAAACTTTGTCTCTCCATCTTTTACAACACGGATAGCCTCCTCTGCCAAAGGTTTCATTTTAACAAACCACTGTGCAGAAATGATCGGCTCAACATCGTTATGACACCGATAGCAAGTACCAACATTGTGGGCATGATCCTCAATCTTTACAAGATACCCTTGTTCCTGCAAATCTGCGACGATCTGCTTACGGGCTTCATATCGATCAAGGCCCTCGTACTTGCCTCCATAGGCATTAATAACACCATTATCATCCAGTACGCGGATTACCTCCAGATTATGGCGCAGACCTACCTCAAAGTCATTCGGGTCATGGGCGGGGGTCATTTTAACACAACCGGTACCAAAATCCATTTCAGCATATTCATCAGCAACAACTGGGATCTCTTTATTAACAAGAGGCAAAATAACCTTCTTACCTACGATCGCGCTATAGCGTTCATCATTAGGATTGACGCAAACACCGGTATCACCCAGCATGGTTTCCGGGCGTGTGGTAGCCACAACCACTTCGCCACTGCCGTCAGCAAAGGGATAGCGAATATGCCACAGACAGCCGGGCTTGTCCACATATTCTACCTCCGCGTCAGACAACGCTGTTACACAATGTGGACACCAGTTAATGATTCTGCTGCCTTTATAAATTAAACCCTTTTTGTACAGTGAGACAAAAACCTCTCGCACAGCATCAGAGCATCCCTCATCCATGGTAAATCTGGCACGTTCCCAGTCGCAAGACGCACCCAATTTCTTCTGCTGCTCAACAATTCTATTGCCATACTTATGCTTCCAGTCCCATACACGTTCCAGAAACTTCTCACGTCCCAAATCATATCGAGTAAGGCCATCTTTGCGAAGTTCCTCCTCTACCTTGATCTGGGTTGCAATACCGGCATGGTCAACACCAGGCACCCACAGAGTGTTGAAACCCTGCATACGCTTAAATCGAATCAGTGTATCCTGTAGCGTTGCATCCATAGCATGTCCCATATGCAATTGACCGGTAACATTAGGGGGCGGCATAACAATGGTAAAGGACTTTGCATCCTTCTTCTGTGCCGGGCGAAAATAACCATTACTTTCCCATAACTCGTAAATCCGATTTTCCACCTGCTGTGGTTCATAAACCTTGGGTAGTTCTCTTGCCATAAAAACACTCCTTTTTGTAAAAAAACCCTGAGCCAAAGGCTCAGGGCGAAAAATACATTCCGTGGTACCACCTGAATTCCCGGCAAACCGGGCACTCAATTGCTATAACGGGCAGACCCGGATCGCCTTAATGGATTCAGGCAATCAGCTCAAGGGCGACAATTTGCATATAACATACACACTTCCACCCACCGTGTGCTCTCTGCTAAAATGTTTAATAATGCAAAAACTCCCTGTCGACGCATTTATCTTTTTAAAGGTATCATAATTTCTCATTTGTGTCAACTAAAACATCATAAATGCCTGTCTGATTCTTGACGAATTTGTTAAATTCACATATAATAGTTAAAAATATTTTGATTGCGAGATGTTCTCTATGAAGCTATCACTGGTTGTCCCGTGCTACAACGAAGCGGAAAATGTTTCATTATTCCTAACTGAGACGATTCATGCGTTTGAAAACTGTGGTTATGATTTTGAAATCGTATTTATTGATGATGGAAGCAAGGATGTTACACTATACGAACTTAAAAAAGCGTTTAAGGAACAACGCTGTCCGATAAAAGTCATCAGCTTTTCACGTAATTTTGGCAAAGAAGCAGCTATTTATGCCGGAATGAAGCAAGCCAGTGGTGAATATATTTCTTTGATCGATGCTGACCTGCAACAACGCCCGGAAATCGTAAGGGAAATGGTTGGAATCCTTGATGAGAAACCAGAATATGACATGGTAGCTGCCTATCAGGACCGACGCGGTGAGGGTAGAATTCTATCCTTTTTCAAAAAGCATTTCTACAAATTGATTAACAGTCTTTCAACCACAAAACTAAAACCGGATGCCAGTGATTTCCGAACTTTTCGTCGTTCCGTGGCGAAAAGTATCCTTGATATAACCGAATATCACCGCTTCTCAAAAGGTCTTTTTGCCTGGGTTGGCTACAACACCTGCTATATTCCTTATATTGCCTGTGAACGTGCAGCAGGGACTACTAAATGGAGCTTTAGAAAGCTTCTCAACTATGCTATTGACGGTATTATCGGCTTTACAACAACGCCCCTGCGAATTGCCACTGTGCTTGGCATGTTTACTGCGCTGGCTGCATTCCTATACCTGATTGCAGTAATTTTTGAAAAATTAGTTGCGGGAATTGCTATTCCCGGTTATGCAACAATTATCGTTTTAATTCTTTTTCTAGGCAGTATGCAGCTATTCTGCATTGGAATCATTGGGGAATATGTGGGCAGAACATTTGAGCAATCGAAAGATCGGCCTATCTATATTGCCAAGGAAATCCTTAGCCATGAAAACAACCAATAAAATCCAGAGCTTCGGTTTTACAACCGGAGCTCTGGATTCTTATATTTTCGCACCAATATCAATGATTTTCTTCCTCAAAAACATCAAATCATCAAACGTGTCCGGACGTTTGGATGCATCCCGTAGCAGGGCCGATGGATGAAAAAGAGAGGTCATCCAAATACCATTTCTATCAATCCACATGCCATGGTCTCTCGTAATCTTATAGTTTGGATCAATAATTCGCTTAGCCGCAACTCTCCCAAGGCAAACAATAATCTTTGGCTGTATCAGTGCCACCTGGTTGCGCAAGTAACCGATACAAGCGTTCTGTTCTTCGTCCAAAGGATCCCGATTATTGGGAGGTCTGCATTTAACAATATTGGCAATGTAACAATTCTCCCGGCTCAGATCAATAATCGAAAGCATATCATCTAGGAGTTTTCCCGCAGCACCTACAAAGGGCTCTCCTCTCAAATCTTCCTGCTCACCGGGTCCCTCCCCAATAAACATAACATCAGCATTACGATTCCCGACGCCAAATACGACATTGTTTCTTCCATGACAAAGTCCGCATTTCGAGCAACCCATACATTGCTGTTCCAGCTCTTCCCAATCTAGCATTCAACGATTCCTCCTGCGGTTGCGTCTGTATTTCCTGTTCCTGCTTTTCATAATCAATACCCGAATCCCCCTGCCAAAGCGAACAAAAAGGAGAACAGCGACTGCAACAGAAACTACAGCAAATATAACTATTGCTACAGTGTGGATGCCATCAGATGATTCCTGTACTGCTCCAGA
Source organism: Faecousia sp. (assembly GCA_045647705.1). Taxonomy (GTDB): domain Bacteria; phylum Bacillota; class Clostridia; order Oscillospirales; family Oscillospiraceae; genus Faecousia. The sequence continues at coordinate 69,413 of JAZRMP010000053.1, read as the reverse complement.
AATAACATCCTGTTTTACTGAACGAACAGCATTCATGGCATACAGGTCCGTCTCCGCAACGCACATATTTCCGTACCACACCTGTACATGTGATAGCTTTTGACCAATCTCCACAGGAGCCTGCATAATCATATCTGTATATTGGAGTGTCAAATCCTTTTCTGTAACGCCATCGGGCAGCACTGTTGAAACAGATACATTTGACCCCAGTACCACATCGTTATCTCCATCCATTACTGCACATTGTCTGATTGCTTGATTTGCATACAGAACTTGGGCAGTTTTATACCCGGACAGAGCTGCATCCAGAAGTTTTTTTGTCTCAACGTACCCACCTGCTGTAACCTCGGTATATCCGTCCTCTTGATAAACAGATTCCGCACCCATCACAACACTAATTAATTCCATGCCATTATTTTCAGACACAGCAGCAAGGCATCGTTTACCATCCTCAGATACACCGGTACGTCCTCCCACAACGCGGGGGTCATAATATAGATTTCTGGTGCTGTCCATCAAATAATTCCCGGTTTTCAGATTCCTCACTTCAGACTTATTTGTCTTTTCTACAGTGTAATTTAGCGCGGTAAAGATCTCGCGGAACTGCTCATGCTTCATGGCGGCTGCTAAAATACGGGCCGCATCTCGTGCCGTTATAAGCTGTGCATTATCATGAAGCCCATGAACATTAACGAAATTTGTGCCAATACAGCCAAGCTCGCTGGCATAGTCATTCATTTTCTGCACAAATGCCTCCTGGGAGCCGGAGATATATTCGGCAATCACAGCAGCAGCATCATTGGCAGAACCCATTAGCAGGCAGTAAAGCAGGTCCTCCATTGTAAGCTGCTCGTTGGCTTGCAGTTCTACAGATACCGCATCGTATGGTATCAGTGAAAGGGCATCATCTGTAACGGTGATCGTTTCAGTTATATCACCTTCCTCAACAGCAATCAGAGCGGTCATAATTTTAACAATACTGGCAGGATACATCTGTACATCCGGATTCCAAGCATACATCACAGTCTCGCTGTTTGCTTCGTAAACAAACGCAGCTTCAATATTTTCAACTAGCTGCCCGACACCAAGCAACGCGCCTGTGGCATCTAGTCCGTGGCAACCGTTAACCGATGACACCGATTGACTCTGGTTGATCTGTGGAACTGTAGCCATATCATCCACCTGTGTGGCACTTACCCGGGGAAATAGCAGGCAGAAAATGCTTAAGAAGCACAAATTAATACATATAATTTTTCTGTTTTTCATTTTTTTACCTCAACACCTGCGAAACAGTCTTGTCCGACAGTAAAAATATGTGTATAATATATGTAGTCATTATATCAGTTTTTCTTTTTCACGTCAATGCAGGAGGCGAGCCATGACAAAAAAATTGAGCCGTTTTCTCTTTCTTATGATTACTATGCTGTTCATTGGTTTCACTGCCGGTGTCCTTGTAGGCAGGCAAGCAAAAAATCCGGGTACCCTATCATCGTCTTACGATCAAATCGCGGTTGAGACCGCTCAGGAACTGGCTGGTCAAGAGCGACCGTCTGTTGGTCGTATTAACATCAATACGGCAACCGTTGCAGAGTTAGATATGTTGCCTGGAATCGGCAAGGCAATGGCACAAAAGATTATTGATTATCGGACTCAAAACGGTGATTTCTCAAACATATACGAATTATCAAAGGTATCCGGCATCAGCAAGGAAAAAATGATGGAACTTATGGAATACATAACCGTAGGAGGTTGAAATGAAAATACTAGTTGTCGACGACGAAGCCTTGTTGGTTAAAGGTATCCGCTTTAATCTGCAAAACGATGGCTACGAGGTTCTTACCGGGAGCAACGGCCTGGAAGCCGTCCAAATTGCTAAGGACAAGAGACCGGATTTAATCATTCTGGATGTTATGATGCCCCAAATGGACGGATTGACTGCCTGTGCACAGATTCGCGAATTTTCGGATGTTCCAATCATACTTTTAACCGCAAAGACAGAGGACATGGACAAACTCATCGGTTTTGACCAGGGTGCTGATGATTACATAACAAAACCCTTTAACATTTTGGAGCTTAAGGCGCGTATTCGTGCACTTCTTCGCCGCTCAGCCCCCAGCAACAGCAAAAATGCAACAAGTATATCCATAGGTCCTATTACACTGGATCTGGATGGGAGAAATGCTTACCGTTCGGGAGAACTTGCAGACCTAACTGCAAAGGAATTTGATGTGATCGAATTTCTTATGCGAAACCCTAACCGTGTGTACTCCAGAGAAGCTTTATTAGATACCATTTGGGCCTATGAATACCGCAGCGATATCAGGACCGTTGATGTACATATCCGCCGCCTTCGGGAAAAGTTAGAAGAAAATCCCGCCGATCCGCAATATATTATGACGAAATGGGGCGTTGGTTATTATTTCCGTAAATAAAAGAAACCTGGTAATCCAACTGAAAAGCGCGCATTTCCGTTACGCACTCATCTATGTTGTGATAACATTTTTTGTCCTGCTGTTTCTCAATGTTTACTCGTCAAAGACCATTCAAAATATGTTCTACAACAGCACAAAGGTCTCAATGATCGAAAAATGTAATTTGGTATCCGGCGGTCTTTCAGACCTTGAAGTTCTTACGGACAAAACTGTACCAACAGTAGTAGCAGGATTTGAAAATTTGAATGTAAATCGTCTTGTTATTACCGACTACAACAGCCTCGCTGTGTACGATTCTTTCCATACCGACATTCTCACAGGGAAATATGTCCTTTTTCCCGAGATTGTCTCTGCACTGGAAGGTAACGATGTTGTTATCTGGAATTATCACGACGGAACGATGCGATCCAGTGCCGCGATTCCTGTATATTCCTACGGAACATTGATTGGATGTGTTTATATCACAGGAATTGATGTTGCGCAAGGCTCTGTGATTGCCTCATTGCAAAGCAATATTTTTACGATTACTATGATTCTTGAGTTAGTCGTTATATTGTGGTCGTTAATTTTCTCAAACACATACTCCCTGCGGCTAAGAACCATTATGACTTCCATCAGGACTGTTAAAGAGGGTGATTACTCTCACAAGCTTACTTTGAGTGGCCACGACGAATTGAATGTGCTTGGAAGCGAGTTTAATGATCTGATAGATCGTCTACAAATTTCAGAGAACACCCGGAACCAGTTTGTCTCCGATGCATCCCACGAGTTAAAAACACCACTTGCCTCCATTAAACTACTGTCAGATTCAATTTTGCAAAACAATATGGATGCAGATACAATTCGGGAGTTTGTTGAAGACATAGGCAACGAAGCAGATCGACTTAACCGAATGTCCCAGAAGCTGCTTACTCTTTCGAGGACAGATATGCAGGCAGAAAGCAACTTTGAAATCATCCATATAGCACCAACCGTCGAACGTGTTATCCGAATGCTTCACGCACTTGCCGAGGAAAATCAAGTTGTAATCCACGCAAAGTTAGAACAGGATTGTCCCGTTTTGATCTTAGAAGATGATCTTTATCAGATTGTTTTTAACCTGATTGAAAATGGAATAAAATACAATAAACGAAACGGTATTTTAACTATAGATCTGACAAAACAGGATGATAACGCTGTCCTGCAAATTACAGATACCGGTGTTGGCATCCCGGAAGAATCTCTGGAACATATCTTTGAACGTTTTTACCGTGTGGATAAGGCGCGTTCGCGCTCTACCGGCGGCAGCGGTCTTGGGTTGTCCATTGTCCGGCGCATGGTTGAGAGAAATAATGGACATATCGAAGTTGCCAGCACAGCAGGTACAGGAACAGTATTTACACTGACTTTTCCACTGTTTGATATCGAGGAGGGTGCATAATGAAACGACGGATATGCGTCATTGTAGTTTGTATCCTCGTGTTTTGTATAACTGCATGTTCCACCGAAACACAACGTGTACACTATTCGGTAAACTTCTACTACCGAAGCTATCCAGTAGAATTTGGTCCAGATTCCGGCGTAATAGCGGTGGAAGTTCGTAACGCCAAAACGCATGCTAATGACTACGGTTATTTACTTGAGCAATATTTAAACGGACCCAGAGTAAGTAATTGCATATCACCCTTTCCTGCTGGTACAACGCTAAAGGAATTTAACATTAGCGAGTCGTCTGCAAAGGTGATTCTTAGCCCACATTTAACCAAGCTCAGTGATTCAGAACTAATGATTGCGTGTATATGCCTTGCCCGTACACTATTTGATCTCACAAGTGTTCAATCTGTCCAGATTGGTGCGCAAAACAGCCTACTTAACAGCCAGCAGTACATTACTATAACAACAGATAACTTTGAACTCTGGGATTCTAATTTTGCGCAGGTGGACTAAATCATCGTTTTGTTACCAGAACAACCCCAAAACGTCTGTCGCGAACTTCAAACCGCATATTTGAATATTGGGATAAGCGTTTAATAGGTTCCTGGGGAATTATAGGAATAAATTCGCTTTTTGTTTCCCCATTGACCAATTCAAATAACATATCTCTTGTTCCCAGCTTATGTACAGGGACCATAGTATCTACCCCATAGCCGTCTTTTACAGGAACATATATACCTAGATCAACTCGTTGATTGCCCGTAGAAACACGAAGGCGGTATAGATCTTTATCCGGCAAAACACATTTACAACTTATCCTGTAGTAAAGACCCTTGCGCGCAACTTCCGCTGTCCCCGCTTTATTTCCATTTAAACATACTTCATATACCATTACAAATTCCCCCTTACTGCAAATTATGCAGTAAGGGGGATACGCATTCACGTTAATCTACCTTCATTCAGCCCAAAGCTAACCGCAATTGCTCCGTCCACCATTTGCATATGTGCATCATCCAGTCTACCCATACGTTCACGCAGGCGTCTTTTATCAATTGTTCTTATTTGTTCAAGCAGGATAACCGAATCCTTGCTAAGACCCACGCTTCCTGCGGTTATATTAATATGGGTTGGGAGCCGGGCTTTACCGGTCTGACTGGTGATTGCCGCTGCAATCACAGTAGGAGAATGACGATTTCCGGTGTCGTTCTGGACAATTAAAACCGGTCGCGTACCACCTTGTTCGCTGCCAACCACCGGCGAAAGATCCGCATAAAATATATCGCCACGCTTGACTATGCCTTCCATGTGCTTCACACTCCGTGGAAATCATTTTCTGCGTTACCGGATTCATCCTTATGTAACGCGGCAATGATATTGTCCCACGCACATAAGAAAAATATACGGCAACACCGTCAATTCATCCTATGCAGTGAAAGACTGTATGCTACAGGAATGTGAAGTTTTCAACATCTATCGACACAACACGTCTTCCGTCCCAAAGAAACTCCGCACGGATTGGCCGATCATTTTCATCTGTCCAGACATCTACGTGCAGAGCATCCTCTGAATAACTGTCGTTAATCTGTATATAAATTCCTCCATCGCTATCATCACAGCCTTTTATATAACCGCTACGTAGCGTTTGCATCAGAAGCCAGGGTGCACTCACAGGCGTAATTTGTCCATCTACTAAAAGTTCAAACAGCAGTACCTTGTCATCAAAGGTTAATCTTCCGGTCTCCTCTGATATATTCCCGGTAATCCCCATTATGGTTTCCGGACTAAGGATCTCAAAGAAAACCGTACCGTTCTTATCAGTACGGCAATCCATTTGGAACTTGTACACTTTATCTCCGTAATCCGCAGTAACAACAGCACCAAACGTACAATTCTCAGCACTAAGAATTTTCCCCCGCATGGCAACTGCACGTTCAAGTTCATGGGCTGTACCACCACATCCGGTAAGTAGGAAAAGAATAAGTAATACAGACAATATGCGTTTCAAATTACCCCATCCTATTTTAGTAGTCGCGGCAAAACCTCCAGCATATCGCTGGGCAACATTCCATATTGGCCGATCTGGTCAGCGCAAATATCACCGGCTGCTCCATGGAGCCAAACACCACACGCCGCAGCCTCCAAAGGTGTAAATTTTTGACCGAGCAAACTGACGATAACACCTGCCAGAACATCCCCGCTGCCACCTACTGCCATACCAGGATTCCCTGTATAATTGACATAAACTGTTTCTCCGTCTGTGATTACCGACTCATTCCCCTTGAGTACGATTATTGCACCCGTTTCTTGTGCCATTTCAACTGCGCTTTCCACTCGGCCTTTGCTCAATATTCCACCTAAACGTGAAAATTCACCGGGATGAGGTGTCAGAATCGTTGGACTTGTCCTGCCACGCAATACATCCATATGCGGTTTCATTTGATTTATGCCATCAGCATCCACAACCAAAGGACCTTCAAAATTCTCAAGAACCCACCGCAAAACTTGCGATGTTCCTTCAGATCGACCCAGTCCTGGTCCAATAAGTGCAGCATCCATTTTCATTATCAACCGGGAGAGTTCGGAAATAGCAGAAGAATTCAATTTCCCGTCTGTATCCGATAACGGAAACACAACAGGTTCCAATAGCTTTGTTGCGATAATCCCATAAACACTTTCCGGTACTCCCAAGTATACCAGTCCAGCACCGGCACGCAGTGCACCCATTGCCGCCAGGGCTGCTGCGCCTGTATAACCCTTGCTGCCGCATAGAAGCAACAACCTTCCGTAATCTCCCTTATGGGAGTCCTTCTTTCTTACAGGCAATAACATTTTAATATCGGATTGGCTAAGTCGTACAATATTCATCTGCATTACTCCTATATCATGTTCTATTCATCATAGCATTGGTGTTTTCTACAGTCAATCCGAAAAAAAGTATATTTTTTACTTGCTTTTTTATCTTGCTTATGCTAATATGAGCCCAATATGAAAAGGCAATGACTGGGTCGTCTTATGTTGATATTGCGCATACAGAGAAAGCGGAATGGTGGGATCCGCTTGCGTGCAGCACAGGGCTTTCCCCCACGAGCCGCCGTTTGAAGCAAACCAGTAGAACGTGCCGGAAGATCACCGTTACAGATCGTGGTTTTATACCGATAAGTTGCGCCTTTGGCGAATTGCGGGTGGTACCGCGGAGGCATGCCTTCGTCCCGAATATGGGATGAAGGTATATTTTTTAACATTATCCGTTTGAAAGGAGAAAATAGAATGAAGGAACAACTGGAACTGATCCGGCAGCAGGCTATGGGAGCACTGGATGCAGCAACTACTTCTGCCCAATTGGAGGACTTGCGTGTACGTCTCTTAGGTAAGAAAGGCGAGATTACGGCAGTGCTGAAACAGATGGGCAAGTTGTCTGCAGAGGAACGTCCTGCTATGGGACAAATTGCCAATTCTGTACGTGCTGCAATTGAGGAAAAATTGGAGGCTAGAAAGGCAGAATTGAATGCAGTCGCATTGGAAGCAAGACTTGCAGTGGAAGCACTGGATGTAACCATCCCCGGCACCTCTGTTTTCATGGGACACGAGCATCCCATGAACAAGGTTCTCCAGGAGATCAAGGATATTTTTGTCGGTATGGGCTACAAGATCGTTGATGGTCCAGAGGTTGAGCTTGCAGCATACAACTTCACCAAACTGAATATCGAAGAAGGACATCCTTCCAGAGACAGATCTGATACTTTCTATTTTACAGATGATGACGCTCTTCTGCTGCGCACTCAGACAAGCCCGATGCAGATCCGCGTTATGGAAAACGAGAAGCCCCCCATCTGCATTTTGGCACCCGGCCGTGTGTACCGCAAGGACGAAGCTGATGCTACCCACTCCCCCATGTTCCATCAAATCGAAGGACTTGTAGTGGACGAAAATATCACCATGGGTGATCTTAAGGGCGCACTGGTTACTGTTATGCGCCGCATCTACGGTCAGGATGCACAGATGCGTTTCCGTCCTCACCACTTCCCCTTTACCGAACCCAGTTGTGAAATGGATATGCAATGCCATAAATGCCACGGTACCGGTGAGGTAGATGGACAGGTCTGTTCTACTTGCCACGGCGAAGGCTGGATTGAGCTTTTGGGCGCCGGCATGGTACACCCCGAGGTTTTGTCCTGTTGTGGTATCGATCCTGAGAAGTACTCCGGTTTTGCCTTCGGCATGGGTCTTGAGCGTATGGCTATGGGTCGTATGCGCATCAACGATCTGCGTCTGATTTTCGATAATGATGTTCGCTTTTTGAATCAGTTCTGAGGAGGTGTAGGCATGAAGCTTAACAGAAAATGGATTAATGAAGATTTTGTGGATCTGTCCAATATCTCTGACAAGGAATTTGTGGATACACTTACCATATTCGGTCAGAAGGTGGAAACATACGAGCGTTTGGATGCACAAATCAGGAATGTTGTTGTAGGTAAGGTCGAGTCTATCGTCCGACACGAAAACTCTGATCACATGTGGATATGCCAAATTGATGTGGGTCAAGATGCGCCTGTACAGATCGTAACCGGTGCTCAGAATGTAAAGCAGGGCGATCTTGTACCTGCTGCCTTGCATAATTCCTGGCTCCCTGGCGGAATCCACATCACCAAGGGCAAACTCCGTGGTGTTGCCTCAAACGGCATGCTGTGCTCCCTGAAGGAACTTGATCTTACCGTCAACGATTTCCCCTATGCTATTGAAGATGGCATCTGGATCATCCTGGAGGATTGCAAGCCCGGTGATGATATTAATACTGTCATTGGCAACGATGATACAGTAGTAGATTTTGAGATCACCAACAATCGCCCTGACTGTTATTCAATCATTGGTCTTGCCCGCGAATCTGCAGCAGCCTTCGGCAAAAAGATGAACCACCATGAGCCTGTTGTAAAGGGCAGTGAGACCGGTTCTATGTATGACATGCTGGATGTAGATGTACAGGCTGAATCTCTGTGCAACAGATACACTTCGCGTATGGTGGCAAATGTCAAAATTGCACCCTCTCCCAAGTGGCTGAGGGATCGTCTGCGCGCAAACGGCGTGCGGCCTATCAATAATGTTGTTGACATTACTAACTATGTCATGCTTGAGTACGGCCAGCCAATGCACGCATTTGACTACCGCTATGTTTCCTCCGGTAAGATTGTTGTTCGGGAAGCAGAGGAAGGTGAAACGCTGACCACACTGGACGGTAACACCCGCGCACTGACTCCCGGTATGCTGGTTATTGCCGACGAAACAAAACCCATTGGTCTTGCAGGTATTATGGGCGGCGAAAACTCTGAGATCCAGGAAGATACAACCACTGTAGTATTCGAATCCGCTAACTTTAACGGAACCTCTATCCGCCAGACAGCACTTTCCCTTGGTATGCGAACCGAATCTTCCGGAAAGTTCGAAAAGAATCTGGACCCCATGATGACGGTTCCTGCCGTTCAGCGCGCCTGTGAACTTGTTGAACTGCTTGAGTGCGGCGATGTGCTTGACGGTATGATCGACATCATCAACTATGTTCCCCAACCCAAAGAGCTCCCTCTTGAGCCCGAAAAGATCAACGCGCTTTTGGGAACCAATATTCCTGCTGATGATATGATCAAGTACCTTGACCTTTTGGAAGTACCTGTGGAGAATGGTATGATCCGTGTCCCCTCCTGGCGTCCCGATCTGAATCTGATGGCAGATATTGCCGAGGAAGTAGGCAGATCTTTCGGCTACAACGAGATCCCCACCACTGCATTTAAGACATCTACTCAGGGTGGATATTCCCCTGTCATGCTGTTCGAGAACAAAACCGGCGCAACCTGCCGTGCTCTGGGCTACAGCGAGATCATCACATACTCCTTCGTCTCCCCTACTATCTTCGACAAGATCCGAATCCCTGCTGTTTCCGCGCTGAGAAACACATTGAAGATCCAGAATCCTCTGGGTGAAGATACTTCTGTTATGCGTACGACGGCATTGCCCTCTATGCTGGACATCCTTTCCCGAAACAGCGCATATCATAATAAATCCGTAAAGCTTTATGAGTTGGCAAAGATCTATTTGCCCAACGAGAACGAAGTGCTTCCCAAGGAGCCTAAGATCCTTGTGTTGGGCACCTATGGTGCAAATGAGGATTTCTTCACACTCAAGGGAGAGCTGGAGGCAGTCTTTGCATCGCTTCATTTGAAGCATGCTCGCTATACAGCCGTTAACGACAACCCCAGCTATCATCCCGGTCGTTGCGCTAAGGTTACGATCGACGGTGTTGATGTTGGTTATTTGGGTCAGATCCATCCTCTTGTAGCGCAAAATTACGGTATTGACAGCGAGGTATACTGCGCAGAAGTCAATATGGATTTGCTCTTTGCTGCTCAGTTGCCCGAAGCTACCTATGTTCCCCTGCCAAAGTATCCCTCTGTTACTCGCGATTTAGCTGTGATCTGTGATGAACGCACAACTGTCGCCCAAGTAACCGACGCAATCTGCTCTGCTGCTGGCAAGCTTTTGCGCAGCACAAATCTGTTCGACATTTACCGTGGTCCTGGAATTCCGGAGAACAAGAAGAGTATGGCATTTTCTTTGGAGTTGCGCGCGGATGACCGTACACTGACCGATACAGATTGCGAGCAAGTAATTGCAATGGTACTTTCAGCCCTTAGCGAAAAGCTTGATGCTGTCCTGCGATAAGACAAATTTTTCTTAATTCACAGAAAATTTAACTTCAGGGCTTTACACCTTGAAAAATTTGGGATATAATAACAAAAATGAGAGGAGGTCGTTCCCATGACCGGAGGCACGATAAAATTCAACATTCCCAGCGATGACAAGGATAGTATGCGTCGCATTCTCCGCGATGTGTTCGACGCCTTGAACGAAAAAGGTTATAACCCAATCAACCAGATTGTTGGCTACCTGCTTACAGAGGACCCCACATATATCACCAATTACAATAATGCTCGAAGCATGATTTGTAAGCTTGATCGGGACGAACTTTTACAGGCACTGGTACGCTGCTATTTGTTTGAAGATCGTTGATCCTAACGGGAGGCATTTGCCACCGCAAATGCCTCCCGACTACATTTTTGGAGGTTACTATGGCGGACATTCTCACTTATAAGGGCCACCCGCTTATGCGGAAGGATAATTTAATTTACTACGGCTCCATGGCAGACAGTCATATCGTAATGTTACAGATCCTCGAGACGAAGAAAGTTGGTGATGTGGACATTGCATCCCGTGTTTCTGTCCAACTTCAGTTGACTGACCCCGAGGTAAAAAGCCGGGATCGTGTGGTGAAGAAAGGTGAAAAAGCAGGTCTCTATACAGCTCTTGATTTCGGGTGTGTATGGCTTGAACGTGCCTTAGCTGGAAAATAATTGGAATTTTAACAAACCGACGCAAATGCGTCGGTTGTTTTTTTTTGCTATATTTCCGTTTTTACAGTACATAATAGGAAAAGGAGGCTGAAAACATGGGTAATTTTAAACGTGGAAAACAAAGCTTTGTCCTTGAAAATCCACCAACAATAACCGCATGGGCTAGTGTTGCAGGAAAAATGGAAGTAAATGGTCCACTTGGAAAAACATTTGATATAACCGAAAACGATTCCTATTTTGGACAGGCTACATGGGAACAGGGCGAAAAGAAGATGCAACAGATCGCACTGGAAACACTGGCAAAAAAGGCTGGTATTTCAACAAAGGATTTTGGAATTGTCTTTTCAGGCGATTTATTGAATCAATGTATCGGGTCGTCATTTACCCTTCGGAACATGGGTATCCCGCACATTGGCTTATATGGTGCCTGCTCCACAATGTCCGAAGCGCTTTTAATTGCATCAATGGCCGTTGGTGGAGGATTTACAGATAACGCAGTAGCCATGACTTCCTCACATTTTGCTTCATCTGAACGGCAATACCGTTTTCCACTCGGTTACGGAGGACAACGCACACCAACAGCGCAATGGACAGTTACTGGTTCCGGTGCAGCGCTTGTATGTAGTAATGGGACAGGTCCCAGGATAACAGCTTGCACAATCGGGACCGTTACCGACCTGGGAATCAAGGATGCAAACAACATGGGTGCAGCAATGGCCCCGTCCGCCCTGGAAACCATTCGTGCACATTTTAATGACCTTGGTACCAGCGCGGATGATTATGATTTAATTGTAACAGGTGATCTTGGTCAGGTCGGTAAAGAGCTGTTACTGACATTGTCTCAAAAAGAGGGTTTATCACTTGGTGGTAAATTAACGGACTGTGGCACGCTTGTTTTTGACACATTAAAGCAGGATGTTCATGCCGGCGGTTCCGGTTGTGGATGTAGTGCGATCACCTTATGCGGATATTTTCTGGACAAGCTTAGTCGAGGAAAATTAAAAAATATTTTATTCTGTGGTACCGGTGCACTGCTATCCCCAACATCAACACAGCAGGGATTACCTATCCCTGGTGTTTGTCATGCAGTTTCTATAACAGGGGGACAATAACATGGAATATATATGGGCTTTTCTTATTGGAGGATTACTGTGCTTGATTGGTCAAATTTTGATTGATAAGACCAAATTGACTCCAGCCCGGATTCTTGTCAGTTATGTAGTCGCAGGTGTAATTCTAGGTGCAATTGGAATTTATGAACCTCTTGTAGAATTCGCAGGTGCAGGAGCCACGGTCCCACTTACCGGCTTTGGTTATACGCTGGCAAAAGGTGTAAAGGAAGCAATAACAAAAAGTGGTCCAATCGGCATCCTCACAGGAGGACTAAATTCTACAGCTGGCGGTATTACAGCAGCTATTGTAGCCGGTCTTCTTGTAAGCCTATTATTTAAAGCAAAGGATAAATCCTGAGCATTCGGGAAAGCTAACAGAGCGGATTGCCGCAAATATATATTATGGAGGAAATAATTATGAACAACCAGAATCAGAATCAGAACCGGAATCAGAACCAGAATCAGAACCAGAATCAGAACCAGAATCAGAACCAGAATCAGAACCAGAATCAGAACCAGAACCAGAATCAGAATCAGAACTATCAGAATAGAAACAGCCGCTAACGATTATCCCTCCAGCGCATCAGCGCTGGAGGGATAAAACTATAAGATTGGAACAAAGCGATTTATACAAAAGAAATATAACTGAGCAGATTTTATAGGCATTTGATAGATTCGTTCCAATGCATTTGCATAGGCGGTAATTTGTTCCCGATATTTCTCAGAAACTACACCGACCGATTCATTTGTTACATGGTCAGATTTAAAATCTATTACAACAATCCCATCCGACTCAACGATTGCGCAATCAACAACCCCTTGTAACAAAATTCTCTCGCCCTTAACCTCAGGATAATGCTTATCAGCATCATCTAAAATTGAGAATTTGAACTCACGCAGCACCTGTGGGCTGTTTTGAAGCTTTCTCCCCATTTCGGTAGCAAAAAAATCACAAATTTGTTTTGGATTAACCATACTCCCCTGCTCAGCAGGAAGGTATTCTTCTTCCACCAGGCGCTGTATCTCCCTCTCCACACTATCCGGATCAGTACAGGCCCTGTATGAAATGTGCTGCATTACTTTATGGATAGCACTCCCATAAACACTTCCGGATACAGGCAAACCCGAAAGATAAGGTTTTCTCCAACACATAGTCGGCTTTGACGCCTTTGTATGTTCGGCAATCTCACTGTCCTTTTCCCTACCCTTCAACTGTGTAGCCGTTTGCTTGGAGGGTGCTGTTGTTGCAGAAATATGATCATAACTAAATGAAAGTGAACGCCGCAATTGTTCAACCGTTTCGTTGGAAATTTCTCCAGTTTCCAGATACCGCGCATCCGTGTCAGCCTGCACGTTATCAGATGCATTCACAGGGATAACCGACCATCCTTTATGCGCACATTTGATAGCAGTCATCAGTATCCAATAGCCTGGGCAATCAGCATCCCGAGCTAGCTGCTTAGGATCACCAAACGCCATTCTCATAGACAGTTCAGATAATTCCGATTCAATATTCCTTGCTGCATAGGTCATAATCAGTCTATCTCTTGCTCTGGTCATCGCAACATACAGGACACGCATCTCTTCAGAAAGCCCATCAGCCGAGATCTTAGCCGTTATTGCATGCTTAGCAATCGACGGGTAGCGTACTCTATTCTCGAAATCCACGCAGGATAAGCCAAGCCCAAGCATACTGTCGCACAACACTTGCGCACGAGTACTCTCAGCGTTAAAGCACCTTGATAAGCCGCACAGAAAAACAACAGGAAATTCCAGTCCCTTAGATTTGTGGATGCTCATAATAGTTACAGCACCCGCGACACTTTGATCGTTCTGTGTAGCTAATCCCTTATCCTCCATTGCAGACAAATGCTCAAGAAAACGGTCCAACCCTCCGTTAGAGGTCGATTCAAACTTGGATGCCATTTGACAAATAGCCTGTAAATTTTCAAGACGCGTACTTCCATCCAACAGAGAAGCAAATATACTATCAATGCGCGTCTGTGCAAAAATATGCATAAGCAATCTTGATATTGTGTTCATCTGAGCATCAAAGCGCATTTTTTTTAGCATAGCCAGGAACATCCTAGACTGATCCGTGTTGTCTGAACATAATGCAGTGTAAAAATCACCGTGGATGCAATTACCTCGAATTCTTGCCAGATCATCGGCAGTGAATCCAAACACGCGACTGGTCAGAACTGTAATTAAAGGTATATCCTGTAACGGATTATGAATAATATCCAATAATGCTCGTAGAGTCCGAATCTCCTCAGATTGCAAAACATCCGATGTTCCACCTATTGTACAGGGAATCCCCCTCTTCTCCAGCGCAGAACAAAATTCACCACCAACGGAACCTGGGGAACGCAGTAGAATAACAATATCATCTGCTCTAACAGGCCGAAGGCTATCGCCATCTCGTATCAAATGACTTCCGTCCAACAAAGACAAGATTTTTTCTGCAGTAAATGCAGCTTCTTCAGCATAAGTATTCTCTTGCACGTCAATACCGTAGAGAACCACCTCCGGTTCTTTAAGAGGAATATGTGGAATTCCCTCTGCAAGAAGCTCCTGCTCACCATAGAGCAGACCGCCGACCTCCGGAGACATACATGTAGAGAACACATCATTTACAGCATCAATGACACCACCGGAGGACCGGAAATTTTTGCTTAAAAGCACTTTTCTTCCCTCGTCAGACTTAGCTTCCTCGGCTGATATAAAGGTGTTGTACTTTTCCAAAAAGATGTTCGGATCTGCTAAGCGAAACTGGTAGATAGACTGTTTTACATCGCCAACCATAAAACAGTTACTCCGCTCCTCAGTCAGTGCGCGAAAAATCGCATCCTGTACCGCATTGGAGTCTTGGTATTCATCAACCATAACTTCCCGATACCGTCTGCCAATTTCTCTGGCAATCGCCGTACAACCGGAACGTTTTCTTCCCAGCAGTAAATCCAACATTCTTTGCTCAAGATCACCAAAGTCGAGGACGCGTCTCGATCGCTTCTGCATATCGTAGGCAGCAGAAAATTTCTTTGTCAGACAGACAAGTCCACGGGCCGCTCCGGCAGACATTGTCATATCTGCCAATACCTTACAGCTTTCGCCAGCAAACCTACGAAGTTTTTTACCAACGCCCTTTTTACATGCATCCCGTACCGTCTTAATTTGTTCAGCTAACTGAATATCAGAACATTTCCTTGAAAATACAAGTTTTCCATAATTAATGTCGGAATTTCTATGTATTTCATCCCATGTCCTGCTATGTTCCAGTGTTATGAGCTGGTCAATCGTACTGTACAACAGAGCTGTCGGCTTTTCCATTCCCGGTGTAACTGCCGCCCGTGATGCACATTGCTGCAACCCCTGAATGTGTATTTGTAAATAATCTTTCAGATCATCGATTAAGTACTTACCCCAGACCGTCTCAGACGCATCAGAAATATTATCCGAATCTAACGCAGTTAAGCACCAGTCCAGCCAGCCGTTTGGATCTAGGTGGCACATTGCACTGTTATACGTCTTAATAACGATTTCCGGAATCTGGCGATCATCTCTCCCAAGCCCTTGACTGTCTAAAAAAGCACAAAAATCTGGGTCCATTTCAGAGGATGCATATGCATCATCCAACAGTTGCTGAATTGCCCGCAATTGCAACTCGTTGGTCTCACTCTCTTCTGCCACCCGAAAATCGGCAGAAATATCCAGCATATACGCATATTCCCGCAGTATATCCGTACAAAAAGAATGCACTGTAGATATTTTTGTCAGATAAATTCTCTGCATCTGCCGTTGTAAATGACGGTTTTCTGGATGCAACGCAATTTTCTCTGTCAGTTTTGCTGCAATTTTGCCACGAAGCTCTGCGGCTGCCGCTTTCGTATAAGTTATAATTAAAAAATCATCAATATTAGCCGGATGGACTGGATCAATAATATACCCAATCAAACGGTCTACTAATACTTTTGTTTTGCCGGATCCTGCCGCAGCAGATACCAACAGTCTGCCTCCTCTATTCTCAACAGCAGCCTTCTGTTGTGGGGTAAGTCTTTCAGCCACGGCGGGACACCTCCTTTTCCACTTCATCCCAGAATCTCTGGGCTGTCATCATTTTATAATTTCTACGTTCATCCATCTTCTCATGGTGGCATACCAAATAATATGGGCAAAAAGCACAGGCATCATGACTACTGCCTCTCGTATAAGGGTTAGGTGAGACACGACCAGAAGCAATTTCATCGACCATTTTCCCAAGCAGCCTAAAAACATACGCCTTAAGCAACTTAAATTGTCTGGAGGTCGCCAAATCGCCAACTATAGACCCATCCTTCTTTTGGTTATAAGGCATTCTGTTGGGGGCATCTTCAGACTCCATAGCCTGTAAAACATTCGCATCCGACAAAATCAATCCTTTGCGTTTCCACAACTTCTCCCGAGCTGCCGCAGCCTCTTGGTCAGATAGTTGGCTGTCTGCACTCACGAAAGGGACCCTAGCAGGAAAATACTGAACACCAGCAGGAATTGCAGCACTACCGACCATCTGCTCCCCCTGCTGTTCCAACGCAAACAGATACAATAGCATTTGCAGTCCAAGACCGTTAAATATATCGCAGTAATCAAAGTCCTTCCTGCCGGTTTTATAATCCACTACACGGAAATAATTCTTATCGCCGTCCTGCCAGGTATCAACACGATCAACAAAACCACGGATCTTTGCATCCATAAATTGTCCGGGAATTGGAATCGCAGGATAGGTTGCACCATCGCCAAATGCGACTTCAAAATCAACCGGCTCAAATTTACTCCAATGAAGTTCAGACCAAAGCTCCTTGACAATCAACTCTAACTCACGGCTATTTCGGTTAAACAGGTACTGCATGCGTTCGGTTGAAAGAACACGAAACCGTTCTTGCATATATATCTTGGAAAACGCATTAGCAAATCGTAATGCGTCTTCCATGGAAACTCGTGAGAATCCACCTGCTTCCTTAATCTTTCGGGCAGTATTCTCCAAAACTGCATGCACATAAGTGCCGAACTCTGCCGGGTCAATAGCCGCTTGTCTTTGCTCTTTTGCCCGTAAACCATATTTTAAGAAATAGGCAAATCTACATTCAGCCTGACAATCAATCTGAGATGCAGATAAATACAGATATTGACCGTATATTTTCTTGATGTTATCAGCCTGTATTTCACCTAGTTCATGTGCCCTTTTTTCAAAAATCTCTCTGTAGGTTTTACCTATTCCAAGGGATTCAGCAGCAGATGCAGCACCAAAGCGCGCTAACAGTGCGCTCGCCTCCACTGGGTCTGTTAATGCCGCGCCTAAGCAATCACCCGGTGATTCCTCCCCACCGGCTATTTCGCACAACCTGCGATATATAAATGATGGCTGACCACCAGGGCAACTGACTGTAATTGATTCCTCAGCGCTAGAGAACACCCCATAAATCTCGGCAAACTCTGACTGTAGACCATCCAATGCGCCGCCAGTCAACGGAACGCCCATTTCACGTAACATAACGCGTTCATTGTCTGTAAGAACACCGGAAGAACCACCATACCCGGGAAGATTTCCCTCTATAGCCCCAAGAACAATCAGGTGTTTCGCCTGCTGACATCGCATAACATTGACAGTTCCTACAGAAACAGCATCCAGAACAGGAGGAATTGTGCCTACATCGTATTGGCTAAGCAATAGTCTAAGCAGCCGTGTAAAGGTCTGATAGTCCCACGAATTTTTTCCAAGAATATCATGCATTTGTTCCAAGGCTTTCAGCATGATCTCCCATAATTGATTTAAAATTTGGGCACTTCTGTTATCCGCCTGATTGTCCATCTGTTGTGCGAGCTCATCCAAGCGATCTCGCAGATTAATTTCCTCCAGAAAGACACACAGGACCTCTATCTGCTTACCAATATTTTTAGCTGCACGGAATCCTTTACTAAGCCGCTCCAATGGCCCCATCACTATTTTCCTAGCACTGTTTAATTCCAACAAAATAGAATCAGAATCATCGTCATGGATCTTACCCAATCCATTTGGATGCTCTGTCCACTCTTGAAGCCATCCACTGCCACTTATATTCCAAAGTATCGTATAATTCTCGATCTTATCGCAAGTAGCCAGAGGCAGTGGAGATATAATAGACTTAAGATAGCGCAGAACATCCTCCCGCTCAAAACCGCCTAGAACCGTATCCACAGTATTCAACACCGCAGCGATCACGGGTTTGCCCAATATATCCTCTGTGCCAGACAGATACAGTGGGATATGGGCTCTCTGAAACACCATCTCTAGGGTAGTACGATATGCAGATAAATCCGTACACACAAGATTTATATCCCGGTATCTGCTCCCACTCTGGACAAGCCCAATCACCTGCTCGACGGCTGCTATACACTCCTGATATATAGTTTCGATCCTGTATGTCCTTACCTGTGGCAATGCTCGGTCTGGATCAATATTGCCCTGAAAAATGTTCTGGCGCAGGTATTCCAGAGAATCCATTCGCGAATTAACAAAATCAATCTGACAGGCAATACCAGAACGTTCTGCTATTTGTATCAGTTCCTGCGCAGTTCTTCCTGCCTTTTCAAAGGCAAGTAATGTAGAGGCAGGTTTATCGCAGGTCAAACTAATTACAACATTTTCAGAGCATCGCATAAAATGCTCGATTATTGCCATGTGCTGGCGCGTAAAATCCGGAAAACCATCTATGTAAAAGAAATGATCCTGTGCAAACTCGCTTTCCTCTAACTCTTCAAACAACCATGCCATTCTATCCCTTGGATCGCGCTTTCCGTGCAGGCAAATAGCATCATAAGTTTCAAGAATCAATGAGAGTTCTTTCAACTTCTGGGCAAGACTTCCCTCCATCTTGGTTGATGCTGTCAACAGATCCTGTGCACTGATGCAGCAACGTTTAAATTCATCTACCGCATCTACAAGCTCCACAAGGAACTCCGGGCAAGTCTCAACCGATGCATAAGCCTTTAAACGGCTATGCAGTTGTTGTGCTACAGATGCCATGGCAACCACTCGTCCACCGTTATCCAAACAATCTCCGGCAGCATGTCCAACAGAGTCCGCAACCCTATCTGCAAGTCGAGTAAAGGATAACACCTCTGCAAAACGACTTGCTGTATCGCCGGCAACGCTGCATAAGCGACGCTCTGCATCATGACTTATAAGTTCGGGCACCATAAGGATGCGCCCGCCTTTTTTTTGCGCCACATCATCGGCGATACGCCCGTAAAGCGCATCCCTGTTTGCAACCCAGTCTGTTCCAAGCAACAAAGTCAGCATAGGTTTTCTCTCCCTTCTGACTAAATAATAACACATAACTGGTCCTGTGAACAGAACAAAAATCACCCAAAGCTAAGAAAATTTTCAATTTTACCGAGACAATCCAAGAAGAAGAAGCGAATTTTATACCCATCCTCTTCTGCCATAGTATTCGTGAGGCCCTGATCAAAACCGGAATATACTGCAGCAGACTTAAAGCCGGATGTGCTGTTAGGCAAACACAGCGATGGAAATACAACACACCACCAGTTCTGACCCTTTCCATCCCCAATGGTAACTCGCAATGAATCGTAGATTCCAGAGGGGAGTGAAAAAGTTTCATAACACCTTGCAGGGAATTCCTCTTTACGCAGAGTAACCGTGGCAGTTTGCTCCAAACCAAGATCCTGCAATGTTTTATTTGCCACTGCTTCAATATTATCAAGTTCCATCAATAAATACTCCTTCGCAGCCGTCGCATCAGCATTCCTATCAATATTACCTTTCAAATAGCTAAGCACAGAATCCCGCACTACAAGCTTATTGGATTGATCCTCTGCACTGTCTGTCGAAGCAACTACATGAAGACGAATGACATTCTCTTGAATTGTTTCTTTATCTGCAATTAATCCGCCAAGACAGAACAAGAGCATAACAACTGCAATGGTCCAAATGTATTTTGCAACTTTAACCATAAAAACACCGTCCATGCTGAAATACTTCCAGTATGGACGGCTTTCGGGATAATTATACTGGTTTGGCAATAAACACCTGGGGATAGTTCGCTTTCAGCATATTGCAGATTACTGCGGCAAACTCAAATTCAGGTACAATTGCAAATACGGCAGATCCTGAGCCGGTCATTTGCTGACCAACAGAACCATAACTATTAAATATAGACTTAATGTAATTCAATTCAAGGTGTTCTGATGTTACGACCGGATCAAACACGTTGCACAAGTTTTCTGCTATCCTTCCAATATCACCCGCAAGGATTGCGCTTTCCATTGCTGCGTTATCCGGGTGTTTCGCGATTTCCGTTTCATCAATACGGCGATATAACTCGGGCGTAGAAACGGAGAAATCGGGTTTGCAAACCACGAAGATGCACTCCGGCATATCTGCAATCTTTCTTAACCGTTCCCCACGACCTTCCACCATAGCTGTACCACCAACAACACAGAATGGGACATCACTACCAACCGTTCCTCCCAGCTCAGCAAGAGCTAAGATTGACAGTGGATTGCCATAATGTTTATTAAGCGCACGAAGTACTGCGGCAGCATCCGCACTGCCGCCCCCCAAACCGGCCCCAACAGGGATCCTCTTGGTAATACGGATTTCAATACCATCGGGATCCATTCCTATGGTCTCAAAAAATACCTTTGCCGCCTTCCAAGCCAAATTAGATGCATCAGTAGGAATCCCCTCAAGACTACACATCAGTTTCCAGGGTTTCTGGGTCCCCAAATCAATTTCCACATCATCGCGGATAGAAATTGTTTGCATAATACTTTTCAGATCATGGTAGCTATCAGGGCGTTTTCCTAAAACATCAAGTGTCAGATTAATTTTTGCGAACGCACCTTCATATAATGTAACCATTAATATTACCGTCCTATTATTGATTCTTTAATTATACCTTATAAATCAACAAATTGCAATCTATATGCTTGTAAATTCACATCAATGCATAATTTGTACAACTCAGGGCATGATAGGAACATCCTAATAATATAAATGGAGGTACTTCTATGGATACGATCGCATTGATCCTTTCCATCATTGGTTCCATCAACTGGGGCCTGGTTGGCATTTTCCAGTTTGATCTTGTTGCATGGCTCTTCGGTGGCCAAAGTGCTGTATTCAGCCGGATCATTTATGCTCTGGTTGGATTGGCTGGTCTTTGGTGCATTTCCCTGCTTTTCCGCAGAGGACGTCAGCAAATTGATGGTGAGTAAGAAATGCGGCGGCACTATTTGTGCCGCCGCATTTACATATTAACCTTTTACCCGAACAGTACAACTGTAGGTAACACCCTCGTAAACAACAGATACAGTGGTCGTACCAGCCTTCAACCCCTTGACAGTATTGTCAGAGACAGAGCAAATCTCGCTGTTGGCAACTACCCAAATAACAGAAACCGATACTTTATTACTATCAAGCAGTTGAAGCTTGAACTCTTCGTTTATGGAAATTGTTACATCGGTAGAACTGATATTATAGGGTGTGTTGGAAGGCTGATCCTGATTTTCTGTAGTGGTGGTCTGTGCCTTACCGACAGAGGGTGCACATCGAACAATACAGCTCTTTTTTGCGCCGCCATACTCCGCATAGACCGTGGTCATACCTGCCCCAACTGCAACGACCTTTCCGTTTTCAACCGTCGCAACACTGGGATCATCAGTTGACCAGACAATACTTTCTACAGGAATTTCTCCTCTGTAAAGCACATGACTCTCGCCCTTCTTAACAAAGGTAAAGTCATCACGATTGAGCACTAAGCTATCCCCTGAGTATGTAGGAGCTTCGGTTGTATCTGTGCTTTCCGTCTGCATAATGTCGCAAATAACACGGCACTCCGCAGCTGCCTGACCACAGGTAATTGCAATTACAGCCTGACCTCCACCCACTGCAGTAATCTTGCCCTCATCCGTAACAGTGGCAACGCTATCATCGCTGGATGTAAAGGTAAGCTTATCCGTAGTATTATCCGGATTAGTAGTTACATTCAGCAGAAGTGAAGCACCAATCTTGTCAAATTCAACAACGGTCTTAGATACGATAATCTCCGTGCAGGGATACTCAAGAACCAAAGCTTCGGTTGTTAGACCGGTAGAGTCATTTGTAGATGCGGCTGTCCCCTGTGTGGACAGCGTGCTATCACCCTTATTGTCATTCTGGGGCAGTGCAGGAACAAAGAATCGCATAGCAATGTAAATCACAACCGCGACTATTGCCAATAATAGTGCCAAAATTGCAATAACTATACCTACATCCTTATTCTTACCACCGTCCACCTCATCCTGCATTTTGGTAACAGGCACATCAGCAACACCCTGAGCACGGTTGCGCTTTTTTACATTAGACTTAGAAAATCTGCCGCCCTTAACGTATGTATAAGAACCATTTGTCTGTGTCTCAGTCTCATTGGTATCGCCTGCGACTACCTTTGCATCACCGGGACGGACACAGCCACAGATAGGGCATTGGGTCGCTGTCTCGGGATAGGAAGTCCCGCACACATCGCATATAATTTTGCTCATAAAATCATCCTCCAGCCTGGTACAAGTATCTTGCACCCAATCTTCGCGCATATTATATCATTTCTTGCAGAATAAAACAACTATAAACCTGTTGCTTTTTTTGTAAATTTATTTTATCATATAGAATGTAGATGAAAAGGAGGCGATATTTGTGTCAGACCCCAAACTGATTTCGCCAATGCTTGACAACTTTGCTATGGGCGACCCCATCAGCGATCACGATGGTGTTCGTTGTTGCCCGGCAATGGAGAATGGCTCAGATAACAAATACATAGTAAAAATTGTGTCCACACCAGCATCACAAACACAGTTGGACGCCCTTCTTTTAAGCGGTGCCTACCCGGACAAAGAAACTGCACTTGACTATTTTAAATCCCTGGCAGATGGTGTTGTAGAGGAAGCCCAGACTCTGCAAAAGTTGTCTCAGTTGGAAGGTTTTGTGCCTTTTGCTGATTGGCAAATCGTTCCTAAGGATGAAGGAACCGGTTTCGACATCTATCTTCTGAGCAGCTATAGACTAACCCTAAAGCGTGTATTTACCCGCAGCTCCATGACACACCTTGGTGCGGTAAACCTGGGTTTGGATTTATGTGCAGCCATGGCTGTGTGCAGACGCATGGGCTATCTTTACATAGATTTGAAGCCGGAGAATATCTATCTAACCGGAGATCATGAATACCGCGTAGGTGATCTTGGCTTTCTAAAGCTGGATACGCTGAAATACGCTTCCCTGCCAGACCGGTATCGCAGCATATACACATCCCCAGAGATTACAGATGCCTTTTCCAGCCTGAATACCACTATGGATATTTATGCTGTGGGACTCATTCTCTACCAGGCATTTAATGACGGTGTCCTTCCTGCGATGTGTAACACTGAAGAACCATCAGATTTCCCGCCGCCTGCATACGCGGATTATGAGATGGCGAACATTATTTTAAAGGCATGTGCCCAGGATCCAGCCAACCGATGGCAAGACCCCATTGAAATGGGACAGGCCCTGGTCAGCTATATGCAGCGCAACGGTGCCCATGATACACCGATTGTCCCCCAAACCGTTCAGGAAGAAATCCCTGTTGACAACGTAGAGGAAACCGGCATTTTTGAGGAAGCAGATGTAGAAAATACTGAACAATCCGTTTTGGAGGAGACATTAGAAGCAGAGAACGATACTTCTGATGCAGACTGCGAGGAAGCAGAAGGCGACGTACCTGAGGAGTCCATCTATACCGAAGATGCCGAGGGTAATCTAACCTTTATCGATGATAACTACGGGGACGAAACTGCTCCGCAAGAATCATCCACTGAGATTGACTACGAGGAGGTTTCCCAGGAGGTTTCTGAAATCCTTAATCAAGCCGATGAACTAATTGCACATGAAGCACCGGAACCGGTTGTACAGCCGGAGCCCATTGATGTGCCTATCCCTCCTCCCCTTCCAATCGAAGCATCTGCCGTTGATACAGAAGATGCTGTAACGGAAGATGAAACGCAAACCGATGCAAGTGATGATAATGAATCCGAAAAATCGAAAGCTACTCTCTTAACAGAAGAGCCAGCAGAGGAAGGCAGTCAAATTTCCGAGAAAAAGGCATCATCATTATCTTGGCTTCGTAATTGTTTTCTTGTTGTTTTTGCAGCAGCACTGCTCATTGCAGGAATCTTCTATTACAAAAATTTCTATATCCAGCCTATTGATGCAATACTCTTAGAGGAAGGAGATAATGGAACACTGACAGTAATTGTAACCAGTCAAATTGACGAAGATAAATTAACTGTAATTTGCTCCGACACCTACGGGAATCAGCAAAAGTCTCCCGTAACAGATGGAAAAGCAATTTTTAACGGACTTGCACCTAATTCTGCATATACTGTTAAGGTTGACATCAATGGATTCCACAAACTTACCGGCGACACCTCTGCCGCCTACACCACACCTGTGGAAACCAATATCGTGCAATTCAGTGCTGTTACAGGTTCTGAAGATGGAAGTGTAATCCTCGGTTTTACTATTGAGGGTCCTGATGCCAACCAATGGAAGGTGCGCTACGCAACCAAGGATGGGAACGTACAGGAAGTCTCTTTCACCGGACACATGGTAACGATTACCGGGCTAGATGTAGGCTCCGAGTACAGCTTCACCTTGATCCCTGACGGCGACCTGTTAGTTACCGGTATTGATACCATACCACATACTGCAAGCAAAATTATCAAGGCCGAATCCCTGTATATTACAGGATGTATTGATAATAAATTGACCGCCGCTTGGTCTGCACCATCTGATACATCCGTAGCAAGCTGGACCGTCCGTTGCTATGGAGATGGTGGATACGACCAGACCATCGTTGTAAACGAGGCTAGTGTAACATTTGATGGTATTGACCCTACAGTTGATCATACTATTGAGGTAACCGCTGCGGGGATGAGTGTCAGTGAACGTGCCTTTGCAGCCGCAAATGCAATCAATGTAACAGACTTTGCAGTGGACAGCTCTGATCCAAACAAGCTAACGCTTTCCTGGAATCCAGTAGATGCCCCTCCACAAAATGGATGGCTTCTCCTGTATACAATGGATGGATCTGCTGTACAAGAGTTGAAATGTGAATCTGGCAACAGCGTTGTAGTAAAACCACTTGTTCCGGGCGTGAAATATGTCTTTACGCTTCAGGCTACTGACGGTACACCTGTTCTGGGTGGTAATCTTATATATAATGCACCAGCCCCGGATAACTTTAGCGGATACAGCGTTTCAACAGAGTATATGGAATTTATGATGTGCAAAACGCCCTCCTACTCCGGTTGGGATCGCTATGATCTGGATGATTCAGATTATACATCTCAGTTCCCTGTTGGAGAAAACGCTTCCTTCCTTGTACGTCTTCGACACGAATATGATGTTTCTGATGACAACATAATGATTCTGTTTGTTATCCGAAATAATGAAGGAAACATAATCAGCACACAAACCATCGACGGAAGCTGGTCGTCTTTGTGGTATCGTAATTATGGAGAGTTCGACATCCCCTCTCTTCCGAAGACACCCGGGCAGTACAGCATCAGCGTTTATTTTAATGGTGCAGTTGCACATACACAGGATTTTACCGTTGTGGAATAATGCACACTATCGGGCAGCCAATGGCTGCCCGATTTTTACTTTTTTATAACATTTTTTTATTTACTACTTGAAATAAAAAATGTATGGTGCTATAATCAACTGGAAATCGCATTTGGAGGCCAAATCTATGGTCAAGAATAATTTCGCAACTCCTTTCTTTTATAACTACTATTACTTTTTTAAAATCAAAAGGTAATAGGGTTTTGTGTTGCAATTATTTTTCTGTTATTATTGTCATTCCATCGCCGCACAGAATCGCATCTGTGCGGCCATCTTTTGTTATTTAGGAGGTTACCGTATGATTGCCGTATTAAAAAGAGGAACTACGCTAGAACAAACTGACCACCTTATACGGTGGCTGAAAAGTATAAATCTCGATGTACATGTCTCCTCCGGCCAGGAGGTTACTGTCCTTGGTCTTGTTGGTGATACCAGCAATGTCGACATTGAACTTCTAAGCAGTCTGGAAATTGTTGATAGTGTAAAACGTGTTTCTGAGCCATTTAAACAAGCAAATCGAAAATTTCACCCCAACGATACCGTCGTGAATGCCGGAGGTGTCCTAATTGGTGGCGGACACTTTGCAATGATTGCCGGACCCTGCTCTGTAGAATCCTTGGAGCAAATCGTAGAGGTCGCACACTCTGTCAAGGATGCCGGAGCAAATATACTGCGTGGCGGTGCCTTTAAGCCACGGACCTCTCCTTACGCCTTTCAAGGACTTAAAGAAGAAGGTCTCCGATTGCTCCTTGAGGCAAAAAAAGCCACCGGTCTGCCCATTATAACAGAAATCATGAATCTGCGCACACTCGATTTATTTGAGGATGTGGATATTATCCAGGTCGGTGCCAGAAACATGCAGAATTTTGACATGTTGCAAGAGCTGGGAAAAACGCAAAAGCCCATTCTATTAAAACGGGGCCTCGCCAACACACTGCAAGAGTTGTTAATGAGTGCAGAATATATTATGAGTGAAGGTAACGAGAATATTATCCTTTGTGAGCGTGGCATTCGCACATACGAAACCTATACACGTAACACATTAGATCTTTCTGCCGTTCCGGTTCTGCACAATTTGACACATCTCCCGGTGGTAGTAGACCCCAGCCACGCGACCGGTAAAGCTACCCTTGTCCCATCTATGGCAGCAGCGGCTGCTGCCTGTGGTGCTGATGGTATTATGGTAGAGGTGCATAACAACCCTGCATGTGCCTTGTGCGATGGCGCACAATCACTGACACCTAAGCAATTTGCAGAAGTAAATAACACCGTTAACAAAATTCGGGAGGCATTAAAATGATCGTCGGTATTCTTGGTCTCGGCTTAATCGGCGGCTCCCTCGCCAGAGCATACACTAAAGCTGGTCATACCGTATATGCATTTGATAAGGATGAGAATATCCTATCTTTTGCACAATTAGCTGATGTTGTAGACGCCCCACTAACCACCGAGAATCTACCACACTGCCAGTTGATCCTGTTATCTATATATTCTTCCGCTTCTGCTGATTGGTTAGATTCCCATGCAGCGTACATATCAAAATCATCCTTGGTTATGGATTGCTGCGGCATCAAGCGTGAAATCTGTAAGAGATGCTTTTCGCTTGCTGAAAAACACGGTTTTACCTTTGTAGGTGGACACCCTATGGCCGGATCCCATTTCTCCGGATTTAAATACAGCCGTTCCAATCTGTTCCAGGGTGCTCCCATGGTCTTGGTTCCACCTCGCTATGATGACCCTCTGCTGCTTCAGCGCGTTAAGGATGCACTGGTCCCTTGCGGTTTTAAAAGCTACTCTGTAACAACTGCTGAAGAGCACGATAGGATGATTGCATTTACGTCCCAGATGCCTCACATTATCAGCAACGCATATATAAAATCCCCCACTGCACTGTGCCACAGTGGTTTTTCCGCCGGTAGCTATAAGGATCTTACCCGCGTCGCTTGGCTCAACCCAAATATGTGGGCAGAACTATTTCTTTCTAACAAGGACCATGTCCTCAATGAATTAAACATTCTGATTAATAGTCTGAATGAATATAAGACTGCTATCGAAGATAGTGAAGAAGAAAAACTGATTAAATTACTTGATGCGGGCCGCAAACGCAAAGAGGAGGTGGATGGGTGAATACGATCACTGTCAAAGCATCAAAAGAATATTCCGTTTTGATTGGCAGCAATCTTTTGTCGGATATTGGTATTTATGTTTCCAAAATCTGTCAACCCGGGAAAGTTGCTATTATCAGCGACACAAATGTATGGCCTATCTATGGCTCTGTTATTGCACCCGGATTGGAATGTGCAGGTCTTGAAGTGTTTCATTTCATTTTCCCTGCCGGTGAGGAAAGCAAAAACGGCAGCACATATCTTGCCATACTGGATTTTCTGGCACAAAATCAGATAACACGGTCTGACCTTCTGATTGCATTAGGTGGAGGTGTTGTTGGCGATTTATCCGGATTTGCTGCTGCGACATATCTTCGGGGAATCCCTTATATACAAGTACCTACTACTCTGCTGGCTATGGTGGACTCATCGGTTGGCGGTAAAACGGCGATTGATCTTCCCTCCGGAAAAAATTTGGCAGGTGCCTTTTACCAACCCAGTCTGGTTGTATGTGATATTGACGCACTGAATACGCTCCCTGCTGATATTTTTCGGGACGGATCTGCGGAGGTTATCAAATACAGTATATTATATGATGAAGCACTATTTGCCCATCTGATGGAGTGTGGTCTGGCTTTTGATCGTGAACGTGTTGTAACCCGATGTGTTGCCCTTAAACGTAATGTTGTAGCTGAGGATGAGTTTGACACAGGTGCCCGTCAGAAATTGAATCTGGGACACACGATTGGACATGGCATTGAGGCCAGCAGTAATTTTGCGGTTTCCCATGGCAATGCTGTTGCCATAGGCATGGCGATTGTCAGTAAGATTGGCTATAAGGTAGGTTTATGCGAGCAAGAAACCAATTTGAGAATTGAAGCAATTTTGGATCGTTTCGGTTTGCCCACAAAAACCACAGTACCTTCAGAAGTACTTTACCAATATGCCCTTTCCGACAAGAAACGCAGTGGTACTTCTGTAAACCTTATCATTCCAAATCAAATTGGAGATTGCCGAATCCATCAAACCCCGATTTCCGAACTGAAAACATTTATTGAGGCAGGTTTATAAATGGATATTACGATCTATCCCAGGAAGCTCTCCGGAAACCTACAAGTAATCCCGTCGAAATCTCAGGCACACAGACTCCTGATTTGTGCTGCCTTTGCCGATCGACAGACCCGACTGATCTGCCCCGCTATAAATAAGGATATTGAAGCAACAGTACAGTGCCTTCGCGCTATCGGTGCTGTTATTTCGCGTACAAAAGACGGTTATTGTATTGACCCTATCCGCCAGATTCCCCAAAAAGCAACCTTACTCTGCGGAGAAAGCGGGTCTACCTTGCGCTTCTTACTCCCAATTGTTGGTGCACTAGGCTTGGATACAACATTCAAACTTGAAGGCAGACTTCCCTATCGGCCGCTTTCACCTATGTGGGAGGAAATGGAACGCATGGGCTGTCAGCTCAGTCGTCCCACCGAAACAACAATTCATTGCACAGGGAAACTTAGCGCTGGCAGGTTCTATATTGACGGAAGTATATCCAGCCAATTTATTACAGGACTGATGTTTGCAATGGCCCTAATTCCCGGCAGAAGCAGTCTGACCATTACGGGGAAAACAGAATCAAAACCTTATATTTGTATGACGCAGCAGACATTAGAAGCCTTTGGCGTTATGATGGAAGGATATACTATTTCAGGGCAATATCCCTTTACATCACCTGGACAGATAGATGTGGAGGGAGATTGGAGTAATGGTGCTTTCTGGTTGGCTGCAAACGCTCTCGGAAGCAACATTAACATTTCAGGTCTATCTCCCACATCCGAACAAGGGGACCGTGCTGTTGCCGGGCTATTGAAATCCATGCCGCACTTAAGGTTTATCGATGCATCGGATATTCCCGACCTTGTTCCCATACTTTCTGTAGCGGCCTGTGCCAATAATGGTATAATATTTCAGAACATTTGCCGTCTGCGCCTAAAAGAATCTGACCGTGTTGCCTCCGTTGCTGCTATGTTGCTTGCACTGGGTGGAAACACTGATGTAACAGAGGATACACTAACTGTATTCCCTTCCGGATTTCAAAGCTGTTTGATTGACTCTGCGGGGGATCACCGGATTGCAATGGCAGCAGCAATTGCCGCAACCATAGCCAATGGTCCGGTTACCATCCGAGGGGCTCATTGTGTAGAGAAATCCTACCCTTCCTTTTGGGAGGAATATAGAAAATTAGGAGGCAGATATGAGCAGTACATACGGTGAGAAGATCAAGCTTTCCATTTTTGGACAATCACATGGTGCAGCCATAGGTATGACCTTAGACGGCATTCCAGCAGGTCTGCCAGTAGATATGAAACAGCTTCAAACCTTTCTTAATCGGAGGGCACCTGGTCAAAACGAATTTTCAACCCCACGGCGCGAAGAAGATGCACCGGAATTTCTGTCCGGACTTTTCGACGGATACACCTGTGGGGCACCCATTGCCGCAATCATCCGCAATAACAATACGCGCTCCGGTGATTACAAAGAATTAAAGGACTGTCCCAGACCCGGCCACGCAGATTATACCGCCCAAATCAAATATAACGGGTATCAAGACGTTGCCGGCGGAGGACATTTTTCGGGACGCCTTACCGCCCCACTTTGCATTGCAGGCGGACTGTGTAAACAATGGCTGGAAAATAGAGGTATTCATATCGCAGCACATATTAGCGTGATAGCAGGAATTGCAGACGACCCTATCTACCTGGACTGGATAAATCCCAACCTTGATTCCATCCAAAAAGACTTCCCTGTTATTAACGCTGAAGCCGGTGCAAGGATGCGCCAAGCGATTGCAGCAGCCAAAGCCGACGGCGACAGTGTGGGGGGCATTATTGAATGCATCATAACCGGTCTACCCGCCGGGATTGGCGAACCGATGTTTGGGGGGATGGAAAGTCGAATTGCTCAGATCGTTTATGGCATTCCTGCGGTGAAAGGATTAGATTTCGGTAGTGGTTTTTCTGGCAGCTATCTGCGCGGAAGTGAAAATAATGACGATTATGCAGTTATGAATGGAAGTGTTCGTACGCTAACCAACAACGCCGGCGGTATTCTGGGAGGGATCACTAACGGAATGCCCCTTGTGTTCCAGACCGCAATTAAACCAACGCCATCCATATCCAGGGAACAACAGAGCATCAGCCTTAAAAGAATGCAAGAACAACCACTATTAATCAAAGGAAGACATGATCCCTGTATCGTACCAAGAGCGGTGCCTGTAATTGAAGCCGCAGCCGCAATTGCCGTGTACGATGCATTGCTTCTTGCAGAACTATAAAAGGAGTTATAAGAATGGACCTAACAGAACTCAGGCAGAAAATTGACCAAATTGACAGTGAATTAGTCCGCTTGTTTACCGAGCGCATGAGTATTTCCTCCCAAGTCGCTGACTACAAAAAGGAAAATAATATGCCTATTTACGTACCTTCCCGTGAACGTGCCATACTTCAAAGCGTGGCCGAGCAAGCCGGTCCGGAGATGGCAAACTATACACGCGTGCTTTACTCCATGCTGTTTGAACTAAGCAGAAGTTATCAAGGCAAACAAAATAGCGATGCTACAAAATTGTATAATGAAATAACCAAATCCATAGAGAACACCCCAAAACTGTTTCCGCAGACACCAATGGTCGCCTGTCAGGGTGTTGAGGGTGCCTACGCACAGATTGCCTGTGAAAAAATATTCAAATCTCCAATGATTATGTACTTTAAAAGTTTTGATGCTGTCTTTACTGCCATTGAACAAGGACTGTGTCAATACGGTATTCTCCCCATCGAAAATTCTACAGCCGGTTCCGTCAAAAAAGTTTATGATCTTATGATCCACCACAATTTTTCTATTGTGCGGACATTCCGTCTGAAAATTGATCACAATTTACTTACTAAACCCGGAACCAAAATAGAGCAGATAACACAAATCTATTCCCACGAGCAAGCTATAAACCAATGCTCAGATTTTCTGAGGAAATTCCCCAATGCCCAGATCATCCCTGTAGAAAATACTGCAGTTGCTGCTGAAATGGTAGCAAAATCCGACCGTATGGACATTGCAGCCCTTTCCAGTCGGGCCTGTGAAGAACTTTACGGTCTGGAATGTTTAGCTGCTTCGGTTCAAGACAAAGGCAATAACCGCACCCGGTTTATTTGCATTAGTAAAAACCTTGAAATTTATCCCGGTGCAGATCGAACCAGCATAATGATGATTCTTTCCCACAAACCCGGTGCCCTCTATAAAGTATTGGCACGCATGTATGTGCTCGGCATCAATGTGGTAAAACTGGAATCCCGACCGATTCCAGACAGAGACTTTGAATTTATGTTCTACTTTGATCTGGAGACATCAATCTATTCGGAAGAATTTGTTCAGCTTATGTGTGAATTGGACGAAATGTGTGAGGAGTTCAAATACCTTGGCAGCTATTCAGAGGTGGTGTGATGAAATGCGGATTGCTGGGGCGAAAGCTTGGTCATAGCTATTCCCCCCAAATTCACAATCAACTTGCAGACTATTCTTATGAACTGTTTGAAAAAGAACCGGATACATTGGAATCTTTTTTGTCCCACGGGGATTTCAGAGGTATCAATGTTACGATACCTTATAAAAAGGAAGTAATACGCTTCTGCAATGAATTATCAGACCGTGCAAAAACCTTGGGTGCTGTAAATACTATTGTCAGATGCCCTGATGGATCACTTATGGGTCATAATACCGATTATTTTGGTTTTTTTTCTATGATCCAAATGAGTGGATTGTCTCTTACGGGTAAGAAAGTCCTTGTATTGGGGAGTGGTGGTGCGTCCGTAACTGCTGTTGCTGTTTTAGAGGAATTGGGTGCTGAAACAGTCGTGGTATCACGCTCAGGACCCAACAATTACGATAATATATGTTACCATAGAGATGCCTCTGCCATTATTAATACCACCCCTGTCGGAATGTATCCTCAGACCAATGCAACCCCTATTCATCTTGATATATTTGACAACTTGGAGGGTGTTTTTGACTTAATCTATAATCCGGCACGGACGCGGCTATTACAGGAAGCTGAGAACCGAGGTCTTGTTGCTCAAAACGGACTATGGATGCTTATCGCCCAAGCGAAGGAAAGTGCCGAATGGTTTAGTGGAAAGCGCATTGATAACAGCATAATCCCTTTGATTCACGACAGAATGCAAAAGCAGATGCAAAATATCGTGTTGATTGGTATGCCCGGCTCCGGCAAGTCAACGGTTGGTCGCCTGCTTGCTGAGCGACTAGGAAGAAAATTTATCGATACGGATTCTGAAATTGAACGTTGCTCCGGAATGAAGATACCTGAAATCTTTTCCGCAGAAGGTGAAACCGGCTTTAGAGCAAAAGAAACAGAAGTTCTGTCTGAACTGGGAAAGCATTCCAGACTTGTAATTGCAACCGGTGGAGGATGTATAACTCAGGAGAAGAATTATGCCTTACTGCACCAAAACGGAACCATTGTATGGTTGAATAGAGACATAGATAAGCTCCCTACGAATGGTCGTCCACTATCTCAAAACAATGACCTTGAAAAAATGTATCAGAAACGCAGACCATTATATGCATCCTTTGTAGACTATTCTATTGACAACAATGGCGATGTTGACCACACTGTCAAAATGCTTGCTGCGATGCTAAACACGGAGGATTAAATGAAAATTCTTGTGATTAACGGTCCAAATATCAATATGTTGGGCATTCGAGAACCGGAAATTTACGGAAATAACAACTTTCAATCGCTTCTTAGTCTGCTGGATAAAACAGCACAGGAGTATTCAGTTACTGTGGAACAGTTTCAGTCTAATCATGAAGGGGAGATTGTCGATAAAATTCAGGCAGCGTACAACAACTATGACGCCATTGTCATAAATCCTGCGGCCTACACCCACACATCCATTGCAATCCTGGATGCATTGAAATCTGTTTCCATCCCTACGGTTGAAGTACATATTTCAGATCCAACCACGCGAGAAGCCTTTCGACATATATCCTACGCCGGCCTTGCCTGTGTTAAAACAATCAAAGGGAAGGGTCTTGACGGCTACCGCCAAGCAATCGCATACCTCAAAGAAAACTACGGATAAAACATACCCGCCTGTACTGAACTGTTACAGCTCATGCAGGCGGGTATTCTATTTCACAGTATAACAAAAAGTATAGTATGCAAATGATATGGATCCATCTATCAGAACCGCATGATCCAAAATCTTATCAAATCCACATTTCCTATGAATATGTATTGAGATGCAATTATCTCTTTTAACATGGGAATACAGTTTGTATGCAGCATCCATTGGGAATTCTTCCAGGACGGCACAGACCAATCTTGTCGCACACCCCATCCTTCGTGCCTCAGGAGCCGTCTCCAACCCGGATAACAGTATACCATCCTTGTATTGTTCCAACCGCAACGCAGCCATATAGCGTCCACCCGGTGCCCACAGCGCATATACCGAATGCGGGGAATCAAGGAAGAATTTCAAATAATCCAAAAAATCTTGCTGTGCCATAAGGAACTGCATATTCACGCTTTGATAGGGATAGTTCTGTATACCGTTATAACGATTGCTCTGCCGGTAAACCCTTAACATCTGACCAACATCAATTTCATTCATTGTACGAACGATCTTCAGCATGAAAATACCTCACACAGGAGCTGTATACCAACAACAATGGAATAACATGGCGCGTTGCATGTTTCGTTATAGTGCTTCACCTAAAATCGACTTTGTAGCAAAAGCATTAAGAGACATATCGGACACATTTCCGGCCAAAAATTCATAGTAACCCTGCACACCTACCATGGCGGCATTATCCCCGCAAAGAGAAAGTGGGGGCATATATACATCAACACCCAACTTTTGTGCAGCAGCCAGAACATCTCGACGGATTCTGGAATTTGCAGCCACACCCCCTGCCACAGCCAGTTTCTTATATCCTGTTTTTTCCAACGCCAGCATCGTGCGCGGCACCAGTGTATCGGAAACAGCAGACGAAAAGGATGCGCAAAGACTGTTAATGTCCAATTTCTCCCCCACCTGCTGTGCATGATGGATCAAATTTAGTGTAGCAGTCTTCAAACCGGAGAAGCTCATATCAAGGGGATTTACACCAACCTTTGCCCTAGGAAGATCATATTTCTTCTCATCCCCCAGTTGAGCAGCCTTATCCAAGGCAGCACCGCCGGGATAAGGCATCCCTAACACGCGGGCAACTTTATCAAAACATTCCCCTGCTGCATCATCCAATGTGCCTCCCAGGATTTCCATGGAAGTATAGTCTTTAACATCCACAATCATGGAGTGCCCGCCGGAAACCACCAAGCACAGGAAAGGCGGTTTCAAATCCGGATAGGCCAGATAGTTCGCCGCAATATGCCCACGAATATGGTGAACAGGAATTAGTGGCTTTCCCAGAGTTAAAGCAACCGCTTTGGCAAAATTCACACCCACCAGCACCGCACCAATAAGCCCAGGAGCATAGGTAACCGCAACGGCATCTATATCCTGTCGCAGCAGTTTCGCTTCCTCTAGCGCGCTGTCCGCCAAGCCATAGATGGCCTCAATATGCTTTCTGGATGCAATTTCCGGTACAACGCCGCCGTAGATACGGTGCAAATCCACTTGAGAGGATATACAGTCTGTCAGAACCGTTCTTCCATCTGCAACGATGGCAACTGCTGTTTCATCGCAGGATGATTCCACAGCTAGTATATTCATACTTCCCACTCCTTTCTCAAGATTAATGCATCCTCTTTGGGATAGGAATAGTAGGCGGGTCTGCGACCCACCTGCTTAAACCCCAATCCTGCATACAATGCCAATGCCGATTGATTTGAGGCGCGAACTTCCAAAGTAAGGCAGTATACACCTTTCTGAGAAATGCAACTAATCAACGACTCCACAAGCCTCCTGCCGACACCACTGCGACGGTGCTGGGGATGAACCGCAAGGTTCATCATGTCAGCCTCCCCCAATACAGATTGAGAGCCGACATAACCAACCACAATGTCGCCCACTGTAGCAACAATCCACAAGGATAATGGGTTCGTCAATTCCCTTTCAATAGACTTTTCACTCCATGGCGCACTAAAACACATTGCCTCCAGTTCTGCAATCTGCGAAACATGTGCGATCGTCATCTGTACAAAATCCATTACTTAGCCTCGTACCAACTTTTTCCCCATTTTGCTTCTGCAACCAGTGGCACATCCAATACCGCTACTTGCTGCATCTGGCGACTAACAAGTTCTGCAACCGCCTCCGCAATCTCCTCCGGACATTCCACAATCAGTTCATCGTGGACCTGCAATAGCAAGGTTGCCTCGGGATATTGCTCAGACAACGCTTTATGCACACGTATCATTGCCAACTTGATCAAATCAGCTGCCGTACCCTGAATAGGGGTGTTTAGTGCAATTCTCTCAGCACTTTGCCGAATGTTGTAATTACTGCTCTTAAGCTCAGGGATATAACGACGCCGACCATATATCGTCTGCGTATAGCCATTCCGTGCGGCATCCGCTACAACTTGCTTCATATAGGCTCTAACGCCCCTATAGTTATCAAGGTAGTTTTCAATATATGCCTTCGCCTCATATCGGCTAACATCGATATCTTCAGCAAGGGAGAACTCCGATATGCCATACACAATACCAAAATTAACCGCCTTAGCGTGGCGACGCTGTATAGCAGTAACATTTTCAGGAAGCACATGAAACACTTGGGATGCTGTTACAGTATGAATAT
The DNA here is from genome assembly GCA_045647705.1 of Faecousia sp. Taxonomy (GTDB): domain Bacteria; phylum Bacillota; class Clostridia; order Oscillospirales; family Oscillospiraceae; genus Faecousia. The sequence continues at coordinate 32,472 of JAZRMP010000053.1, read as the reverse complement.
CCATGCCACTGACAAAGGCATCTTGCATAACCGTATCCTGTGCTATATGTGCAAGGACACGCAGCTCAATTTGGCTGTAATCTGCATCTACGAGTACACAACCCGGTTTTGGGATAAACATCTTACGAATTTCAGCACCCAGATCTGTACGAACCGGTATATTCTGAAGATTTGGCTCTGTAGACGAAAGCCGTCCGGTAGCTGTTACCAAATTCTGAAATGTTGTGTGTATGCGACCATCTCTACCAATCTGTTTCATCAGTCCGTCTGCATAGGTAGATTTCAGCTTTGACAGCATACGGTAATCCATAATTGCCGGGATAATTGGGTGCTTATCGCGAAGCTTTTCCAAAACATCTGCATTCGTGGAGTACCCTGTCTTTGTCTTTTTAACAGGCGGCAGTGCCAGTGTCTCAAAAAGCAGTTCGCCTAACTGTTTTGTAGAATTAATATTAAACGGTCCATTGGAATAGGAAAAGATAATCGCTTCGCAATCTGCAATTCTTTGAGACAGCATATCCCCGAACTGGGATAATTGCTCGCGATCAATGGCAACACCTGCTTTTTCCATAGCATACAAAATCGGACACAGTGGAAAATCCAGATCGTAATACAGCCTTTCCATCCCCTGCCCTGCCAGTTCCTTGTCCATAACACTATGCAGATTCCACAAGGCTTCTGCACATGCAACAGGGTCGCTGTCATTTACAGTAATACCGAGGAAGTTTGTAGCCAATTTAGATACTGGATATTCAGATTGAGATGGATTCAGATTATATGCCGCAAGCGCAGTATCAAAGATGAAATTGCCATGTGGCATACACATATTATCCAGTCTGTGCAGGGTTGATTTAAGATCATGGCATACCCCCTTAGCGTTCGACAGCAAGAGTGCCGTCAAGCAGGAAGCTTCAAGGGGCGTTACAACGCAAACGCCTTCATCCCATGCAACCCCTATGGAACCATCATCCGCAATATACAGTGCGTAACATTCACAGGTTCTTGGAACCTCAGTAGCGCAGGGAAGCTCAACACAACTGCGCTCCAAAGGTGGTATCTCCTTCTCGGCACCGTGAAGACCGTATTTATCGATCAGCCGTACAAATTCCAATCGAACAAATAACTCATACAACTCCAATCGATTAGGAGGCTGGATCACAGCATCCATTGGCTTAAATGCAATCGGCGCATTCGTGCGGATGGTTGCCAGATCATAGGATAAATAAGCAGACTCCTTTGACGCTTCTAACTTCTCGCGGAGTTTGGGTCGGATAGCCGGATCCTGTAAATGCTCATAAATACCATCCAGAGAGGCAAACCTTAACAATAGCTCTGTAGCAGTCTTAGGTCCCACACCGGCAACGCCCGGAATATTGTCCGAAGAATCACCCATTAATGCCTTAAGATCTACCATTTTAGGGGGAACAAAGCCGTATTCCTCAGTAAATTTTTCAACATCGTATAATGTTGTAGTTGTCTGACCCGGCTTTGAGATCACCAGTTTTACGCGTACATTCTCATCAATCAATTGCAGGCTGTCCCGATCTCCTGTAACAATCACACACTCCCATTGTGCCTCGCTACAGACCCTGCCGACTGTGCCAATTACATCATCCGCCTCCCATCCCTGGCATTCGTAAATAGGGATATTCATGGCAGATAGCACCTGCTTCATAATCGGCATTTGTTGGACAAGTTCTTCCGGCATAGGATGGCGAGTGGCCTTATAACCGTCGTATTTTTCATGGCGAAAAGTGGGACCATGGAGATCGAACGCGACACATACGGCATCCGGCTGTTCTTCTTTCTCCATCCGCTCTAAAATATTTAAAAAGCCATAGATTGCATGGGTATAAAGACCATCTCTTGTAGTAAGAGGACGGACACCGTAACACGCCCGGTTGATAACGCTGTTACCATCCAGTATCAAAAGTTTCATACTTTTCTCCACTTTGTACCCTGATGGGTATCAATAATCTCAATACCTCTAGCTTTAAGTTCATCACGAATCCTGTCAGCCTCGGCATAGTTCTTCGCCTTTTTGGCTTCTGTTCGAGCCTGCACAAGTGCATCAATCTCAGGATCTGCCGATGCCAACGCCTCTGCTTTCTGTTTTTGGCGCAACACCTCAGCCGCACCAAGGAGATTCAAGCTCAAAACGCTATCAAAGTCTTCCAGTGCAGCTAACTTGGTAGTGTCGTTGGTTTTCGCCTTCAGCACATCATATACTGCGGTAACTGCAAGAGAAGTATTCAGATCCCCATTAAGGGCAGCTACAAAGCGTTCCTTCAGTTGTTCCAATACATCCTTATCGACCTGTCCATCAGCTTGAAGTGATGCGATCTTTGATATCAGTTTCTCGTAGGCCACAACAGCATTATCCAGATTTTCCCAGCTAAAAACAAGATTCCTACGGTAATGGCTTTGCAGACAGAATAGACGGTAAGCCATGGGATCATAGCCCTTCTGTTCCAAAAGACTCACTGTAAGAAATTCGCCCTTAGATTTGGACATCTTTCCATCATCGGTATTGAGATGGTGCACATGGAACCAATAGTTGCACCACTTATGACCAATATAGCTTTCAGATTGGGCAATTTCATTGGTATGATGGGGAAATGCATTGTCGATACCGCCGCAGTGGATGTCCAGGTCCTCCCCTAAATATTTCATAGAGATACCGGAGCATTCAATATGCCATCCGGGGTATCCGATTCCCCAAGGGGAATCCCATTTGAGAGCCTGATCCTCAAATTTAGATTTTGTAAACCAAAGAACAAAGTCATTTTTATTCCGTTTATTTGTATCCTCCTCGACACCCTCACGGACACCAATGGCAAGGTCATCCTCATCATGGTCATTAAATACATAATATTTTTCCAGCTTTGAGGTATCGAAGTATACATTTCCGCCAGCAACATAGGCAAAGCCCTTTTCAAGCAGCCCTTCGACCATTTGAATAAATTCGGGAATGCAGCCGGTGGCAGGTTGAATAATATCGGGCTTTTTAATATTCAGCTTCTCACAATCCATAAAGAAAGCGTCAGTATAGTACTGGGCAATCTCCATAACAGACTTATTCTCCCGCTTAGCACCCTTAAGCATTTTATCTTCACCGGTGTCTGCGTCGGAGGCCAGATGTCCAACATCCGTAATATTCATAACGCGCTTTACGTTATAACCCATATAGCGCAATGCCTTTTCCAGCACATCCTCCATAATGTAGGTACGCAGATTACCGATGTGTGCAAAGTGATACACTGTTGGTCCGCAGGTATACATTTTCACCACGTCGGGTGAATTAGGCTGAAAAAGTTCTTTCTTATGGGATAAAGAGTTATACAAATACATGGTAAATTCCTCCAAAATATTCAGATTTAAAAAATATACGCCTCCTGTGCACTGCACAAGAGGCGGGTCATACAACTCGCGGTTCCACTCTCATTTTTCACTCAAAACACTTATTCGCTCCCAGGCGCACTTTCGCATATCGACACCGTCCAGGCTTTCAGCCGCGTCCCAGACTCTCTGAAGGATAAGAAATGTTACTCTTCCTGTTCACAGCGATATTTACTTATTAGTATTCTACCATTTGCCGATTCCTTTTGTCAAGGTTTACCGGGGTCGAAATATGCAGAATCCCGTTGCCAGAGAGTTAACTCTGTGATATAATATGCAAAATCACAAAGGAGGCTTCGTTATGAAGAAGACTTGTGCAGTGTTGCTTATCATCAGTATTTTACTTCTCTTTGGCGCCTGCTCTGTTTCTGACGATTTGTATTCGTATTATCCATCTACAGAGACCACCGACAATACCCTCCAAAGTTCCGGGGAAACTACTGAGGCCTTGGTTGAACAACCGGTAGTGCAGCTCCCTACGGTGGCTGTTTCCGTCCCAACTGTTACCCATGAAGAGAAGGCTGAGGATGGCACTGTCATTTTTAGGTACACAACCCAAAATATTTCCCTTGTTGGCCCGGAGCCAGAGGTGGCAGATAAGATTATTCTGGACTTTCTAAACCGCGCAGACGCTACCTCTGTCAATGCTGAAACAATCTGCGCTGCAGCTAAGAAAGCCTATAAACCCGGAAATGCATGGAGCCCTTACCTAAGTCAAATCACTTACGAACCGATGCGTATCGATGAAGGTGTACTTAGCTTCTTTGGCAGCTACACAAACTACACAGGGACACCCCATCCGGAAACAACCTACCCTGCTATTACCTACGATCTTACTACGGGCAATCTCCTGCAGCTTAGTGATATTTTAACCGATACTGATATATCTGATACTTTGTATGCCAGTGTAATTGATGCACTCAATGCACAGAAAAACGAAAAATACCTTTATGATGGATTTGAAGACACTGTAAAGGATCGGTTTGCAAAGGACGTCCTTCGTGACGAATGCTGGTTCCTCTCGCAAGAGGGTCTGTGTTTCTACTTCTCACCTTATGAGATTGCCCCCTATTCCTCCGGTGTCATTATTGCACAAATTCCTTATAGTGCTTTGGCAGGAATTATGAATGATGCCTATTTCCCGGCAGAACAAGATACCAGCCTCGGCGATATTGCAGCTAATGTATTTAACGAATCTGACCTAAGTAATTTTACACAATTCTCTGAGGTAATCCTGTCCGACGGCTCTAAAATCCTGCTGCACACGGATAAATCCGTTTATAATATCCGTATCACCCAAGGCACATGGTCAGCTAACGGTACAACCTTTACGCCGGGGCACACCGTCTTCGCAGCCTATACCCTAACCCACGGTGATGCTGTTATGGTGGAATCTGCATTTTCAGAGGCGTTACCGACCATACAGCTCAGTTATGACTCCAACGGAAAAACCGTTTGCAAATATATCTCCTTTGGCCCTAAATCAAACAGTGTCAACTTGATTGACATCTGAGATCTAAGCACCTGACCTATGGTCGGGTGCTTTTTTATAATCTTTTACAAGCCTGAATAGCTCAGGACTCAGAAGTGCCAGCACTACGAGATTCGGAATCGCCATCAATCCGTTTACAATCTCCGCAAGCAACCATACCGTGCCCGTCCCAAGCAACGAACCTACTATAACCGCCGCAGCTTGGAGATATACAAATCCCTTCCATGCATTTACGCCAAAGAGATATTGTGCACATCGTGCGCCATACAATCCCCACCCCAGTACTGTCCCTATTGCAAAGCAACAAAGAGCAAGTGTAATTGGAATACATACCCAGCTCCCCAGCACCTGCGTATAGGCACTTGTTGTGAGCTGAATCCCTGTATCTGTTCCATAGGGGATTTTAACCCCGCTGCATAAGATTACCAATGCGGTCATGGTACAGATGACAATGGTATCCAGGAACACTTCAATAATGCCCATTAACCCCTGCTCTACAGGGTGATTAACTCGCGCGGATGCATGGGCGATGGCCGCAGTTCCCATACCTGCCTCATTGGTAAATACGCCTCTAGACGCACCAACACGCAGAGCACCAAAGGCAGAACCAAGAACGCCACCGGTAACAGATCTCGGAGAAAAAGCTCCCTGAACAATGGACATAAACGCCCCAGGAACTGCATCCGCTCTGGCAACAAGAACAACTATCCCCATTAGCAAATACATAATCGATGCAAAGGGAACAAGTTTTTCTGCTATACTCCCGATCCGTTTCGCACCACCCAACAGCATAACTGATAGCAATACCGCCAATGCTATCCCCATCAGCAAGTTGCCCAGTTGAGTTTCTTCTGCACCAAATACTGTTAGCGTACTATTGATACTTCCAATTACGGTGTTGATCTGTGTCGCATTCCCAACACCAAAGGATGCTACCATACCAAAAAAGCAGTACAGCACAGCCATCCAATGCCACTGTTTTCCCAATCCTCGTTCTATCATGTGCATCGGACCGCCGACCAATTCACCCTCCCCATTCCTTGTTCGGAAGCGTATTGCCAGCGTTGCCTCAGCAAACTTTGTAACCATCCCCAGCAAGGCGCACACCCACATCCAAAAAATTGCGCCCGGCCCACCTATTGCGATTGCTCCGGCAACGCCGGCAAGATTCCCTGTGCCAACAGTAGCTGCCAGAGCCGTACACAACGCTCGAAAGGGTGATTCATCACTGTCATTACACTTCTTTCCCATAACCTGGGTTAACAAGCGGCGAAAAGCAGTAGGAAATAGTCTTAACTGAACAAAACCTGTACGAAGACTTAGATACATACCAACACCAAGAATCAGAATCAGCGCAGGAATCCCCCATACAAATTCATTGACTTTCTCCAGTATCATCATAACGCCCCCATAAATAAAGCAGTCCCTTTCACAAGGAACTGCTTTCGTAATTATTCCCACTGTGCCCAGACTTCCGGGCAAAATCCAAGTGTTACTTGTCTTCCGTTACGAACGATTGGTGTTCTCATCAAGGTAGGATCATCAAACACCCTATCCTCCTTTGCACGGACATCATCCATATACTTCATAAGCATAATGTCCTGACTCTTGCCGTCCCAATCAATCAGCTTATTGATCCCGCCTACACCATTGAGAACCGCGTCAAATTCCTTACCGGACAAACCGTAACGGAGCAAGTCCACGTACTGATACTTTATGCGCCGTTCTTTGAAATATCTCTCTGCTTTCTTTGTATCGAAGCATTTACTCTTTCCAAAAATCTGTATATTCAATAGGCTACCTCCATTAGACATAGACCACATGCCGGAACAGCCGGGCCTGCATCGGCCCTTACGCCTCCATAAAGAGAGGAAATACTATCCGCCGAACGCTCCCCTTTGCCAACCTCCAGCAAAGTACCAACCATAATACGAACCATGTGCTGTAAAAAACCATTACCTGTTACTGTAAAAACGATTTCTTCACCTGCACGCTCCACACGAAAATCCATAATTGTGCGAACTGTGGACTTTTTCATGTTTTTATTTCCGCAAAAGGCGGAAAAGTCATGGGTTCCCACATAATTTATCGCAGCCTGCTGCATTTGTGAAACATCAAATTCCGCCGCATCAATATAGACATATTTCCGTTCAAAAACACATGGTTTTTGGCTGTTCCAAAGTCTATAACGATAGGTCTTGGCTTTTGCATTCAAACGAGCATGGAAGCGCGGAGATACATTTTTACAAGAATACACGCCAATGTCCTCAGGTAGATACATACGCAAACCGGATAAAATCTCACCACAGTCCATATCGGAATTGCAATGAAAATTGACCACCTGTCTCAGCGCGTGGGTCCCAGAATCTGTGCGGCCACTCCCCGAAACCTCAATATCCTCACCAAGCATACGGGACAATGTATTTTCCAGTTTTCCCTGAATCGTTTGTTCACTGCTTGTAAGACGCTGCCAGCCCCTATATTTTGAACCGTCATAGCAAATATCAAGCCGCAGATTTCGCATAATTCTCAAGCTCCTCTCGCACTTCTCTCTCGTTATCAGCAGAAAACAGAAAGTTCCCCATCGGATCATATACCTGATAATGCCCTCTAATATTACGTACCATATACATAGCCATCACCCTTTCGGTTTTATGGCTAAAGAATACAATATATTCAGTACAATAAAACGGACTTATCAAAACCGGGAAGTTTTTTTATCCAAATGATAATATCCTCATATACCTCCTGCCGATTAATCTCGTTCAACAATTCATGTCGGCATAAAGGGTAGATCTTAACCTCAACAGATTCCATCCCTATTTCATCAAAGGATTCCACAGTCCTGCGTACACCTTCTCCAAAACTGCCAACAGGATCATCCCCACCGGAAATGAAAAGAATAGGCAAATCCTTGTTCATCATTTTTAGATTCTCATCCTGCTGGATGAACAAGATACCTTCCAACAAGTCTCGCGCAAGTCCGGCGGTAACAAGATGCTGGCATAAAGGATCATCCATATATGCATCAACAACCCGCTTATCCCGACTTATCCAGTCATAGTCTGTTCTTGGGTGTTCCACACGTCTGTTAAAGGCATCATACATCAAATCCTGGATTTTAACGTTTGGTTTTCTGTCTCCGGAAACAGCACAGACTGCCTGACAGATTTTTAACGCGGCAGAGATGCCAATCTCCGGTTGCCAGCCTGTCCCACACAAAATACATCCATTGATACCGCTCTGCGGATATTTTTGCAATATGGTCCTGCACATAAACGAACCCATAGAATGCCCAAACAAGATATACGGAACACAGGGAAATTCACGCCTGGTCTTTTCAAACAAATGGTAGGTATCATCCACCGCACAAAACCAACCACCGTTAAAGTATCCCCGACAAGTATCCATGCCCCCAGATCGTCCATGTCCCATGTGATCTTCAGCTACAACCAAGAAACCAAGTCTCGTCAGGTAAGTTGCAAAATCATCGTATCGTTCCACATGGTCTGAAATACCATGAACGATCTGGACTATAGCACAGGGCTCCTTATCCGGCTCCCATCGGAGTCCATGAAGTACACCAGCTCCGCAGGAATCATAAAAAAACTGCTTACGCATTCTCTTCCCCGATCACCTGATACCCTGCTTCAGTGATTGCACGCTTGAGCGCATCTATGGATGCATCTCCAATAACAGTAACCTGACCCTGCTCCAAATCCACTACAGCATCGGTGGTGCCGGGAACTGCTTTACAAACACCTTCCACCCGGGCCTTACAATGCATGCACATCATACCTTCAACCTTAATTACAGTATTCATATTGACATTCCCCTTCATTTCGCTAGCTTCAATTATTTCTTCATTCACCATTGATTTTGGCTTAAACAAGCGCAGTCGTAACGCATTGGATACAACAAATACGGAGCTCAAACTCATTGCCGCAGCACCCAGCATAGGGCTCAGCAGAACCCCCAGCGATGGGTATAGCACACCCGCAGCTACAGGGATCCCCAGAATATTGTAGAAGAATGCCCAAAACAGATTCTGCCGGATATTCCGTATTGTAGCCTTACTGAGTTCATAAGCCTGGCAGACTCCTAGCAGCGAATTGTTCATCAGAACCACATCGGCAGATTCTATGGCAACATCTGTTCCCGCGCCAATCGCCATACCAACATCTGCCGCAACCAGCGCAGGAGCATCGTTGATGCCGTCTCCCACCATCAGGATACGCTTACCCTGAGTGCGCAGTCTTTCAACAACACCCGCTTTCTCAGTAGGAAGAACATCTGAGATAACATTTTGTAAGCCGATGGTGCCGGCAATCGCTTTCGCTGTTTCCCGGTTATCACCTGTCAGCATAACAACATCCAGTCCCATCTTTTTCATCTGGTGCACCGCATCCGCTGAATCCGGTTTTAAAACATCTGCTGCTGCAATCACACCTAAATAGGACTTATCTTCACAGGCAAAGTACAGTGGCGTCTTACCTTGTTTGACCAAGGATGTATATTCGGGAACTAAAATCCCCAATTCATCCATCAGCCGTTTATTGCCGCCATAATACTTTACTGTGTCAATTATACCACAGACCCCCTTCCCGGGCAAGGTCTTAAAGCCAACAGCGTCCCTGTATGGCATTGTACCGTTTCTATCCATGATTGCCTTGGCAAAAGGATGTTCAGACCTCGCCTCAAGAGAGGCTGCGACAGACAAAAGCTCTGCCTCCGTAATTTTGTTTGGCAATATATCTGTAACCGCAGGTTTTCCGGTTGTCAGTGTACCAGTCTTATCGAGAACAACTGTGTTGACTCTATACAGGTTCTCAAGTGCCTCTGCATTTTTGAATAAAACTCCCAATTTAGCACCACGTCCGGTTCCAACCATGATTGCCACCGGAGTTGCCAACCCCAATGCACAAGGACAGGAAATAACAAGTACGGAAATTCCTACGGACAGGGAAAATTCAAGTGTCTGACCCACCAGCATCCAGATTGCAAAGGCAATTCCCGCAATAGACATGACTACAGGAACAAATACACCGGCAATCTTATCCGCCAAACGTGCAATCGGCGCCTTACTTCCACTTGCCTCCTCTACCATTTGGATTACCTGCGCTAAGGTGGTATCCTCACCCACCCGATCAGTGCGCAGTTCCAGATACCCTTCTGTATTAATCGTACCGGCCGAGACAGTATCACCGACCGCCTTCTCTACCGGAACACTTTCCCCGGTAAGTGTACTTTGGTCTACTGCACCCCTACCGGAAACAATAGTGCCGTCCACAGGTATACTACCGCCAGTCCGGACAATCACAATCATGCCGATCCGGACATTCTCAACAGGCAATTCCTGCTCAGCGCCATCCACCCGCACCACTGCCGTCTTGGGGCGAAGGTCCATAAGCTGTCGAATCGCATCACCTGTTTTACCTTTTGCCCGGGTCTCCAGAAATTTACCAAAGGTAATCAGCGTAAGGATCATAGCAGCCGATTCATAATATAAGTTCCCACTATATAACTTAACTGCATCCCAATCCCCATGGCCAATGGCATAGGACATACGAAATAGCACTGCAATACCGTAAATCAGTGCCGCTCCCGATCCCACAGCAATCAAAGAGTCCATATTAGGCGCTCTGTGCCATAGAGCCTTCAATCCTCTTACGTAGTATATCCGATTAAGATAGACCGTCGGTAGCGTAAGAAACAACTGTATTAGTGCTGCTACTACAGTATTTTCAATACCGTGGTACCAACCGGGATACGGCAGACCCAACATGTGTCCCATAGTAAAATACATAAGCACGACAAGAAACCCTGCTGAAGCCAATATCCGCCGCTTCATCTCCGCTAAACCGTTATCTGACTTAATCGTTTCTCTTCTTATACGGCCCGGGAGTGCCGCGCCATAACCGGCATCCTGGATATTACGGATAATCGTATCCGTAACAGAATCATTGTCTGCTTCCACCAGCATCGTTCCCGCAAGCAGGTTAACCTCCGCTTTTTTCACACCCGGTATCGCACATGTAACTTTTTCCACTCTTGCTGAGCATGCCGCGCAAGTCATTCCGGTTATACTCAGTTTTATAACCATAGCCGTACCTCCAACAGATTTGTTGACACATCATAGGATTTATGCTATTATTTTACCATGCGATTTAAAAAACGCAAGTACGTACATTTTTGTTCTATACTATCCTTATGGAAACTATGGAGGCACGTATGCAAATCACCGATAACTGCCCTGTGGCGACTACCTTGGAACTGATTGGTGGTAAATACAAGGCTCTGATCCTTTGGCGACTATCTGAAGGCACCCTTCGTTTTTCGGAATTGCATAAGGCTATCACCAGCGCAACGCCTAAAATGCTAACTCAGCAGCTTCGTGAATTGGAGTCTCAGGCACTGATTCGCAGAGAAGTCTTCCCTGTGATTCCTCCAAGGGTCGAGTATTCTCTGACAGAGTTAGGAAGAAGCCTTATGCCGGTTCTAATGGCAATGCGCGACTGGGGTGCCAACTATCTTCTGTCGAAAAACATTGAATCAAATTGCTTTATGATGCAAAAGAATCCTATTAGGTCCTCAAACTAACAATAGCATTGAAGGGAGAAAAACATGAGAATTAAAATCACATCCGACAGCACCTGTGATCTTTCCCCAGAACTTTTGGGCAAGTACAACATAACCCTTGTGCCCCTGACCGTTATTAAGGATGGCCAAGCATATAAAGATGGTGTCAACATTACCCCGACCGAAATCTTTGCCCACGTGGCGGCAGGCGGCGATCTTTGTTCCACCACCGCAATGAATGTAGGAGAATACGACGAGTGGTTCTCCAAATTTACAGCAGATTATGATGGTGTGCTGCACATTAACATCGGATCCGGTTTTTCCTCCAGCTACCAGAACGCTTGCCTGGCTGCTGAAGATTTCGACAACGTCCGCGTTGTTGATTCTCAGAACCTTTCTACCGGTCAAGGTCTGGTGGTATTGAAAGCCTGCGAGCTTGCATCGGAATGTGAGACTCTGGATGAACTTCACGAGAAGGTGCAAGCCTTCACAGCCCGTATTGAATCCAGCTTTTTGCTGGACCAACTTGGCTATATGGTCAAAGGTGGGCGGTGCTCCTCTGTGGTTGCATTGGGCGCCAATTTATTGAATCTGAAACCCTGCATTGAGGTTAAGGACGGAAAGTTGACAGTCGTTAAAAAATACCGAGGCAATTACGCCAAGAGTCTGGCAAGTTATGTTAAAGAACGCCTTGCAGATCGGGATGATTTGGATCGTGGCACACTGTTTGTTACCCGCACTCCTGTGGATGATGCCTGTTTGGAGGCAGTAAAAAACGCCGTTGATGCCTATGCAGATTTTGAAAACATCTATTGGACAGAGGCCGGCTGCACCGTTTCCTGCCACTGTGGTCCCGGAACCCTTGGTGTACTCTTTGTCCGCAAATAAGGGACTTACTGCCGGCAAAAATGCCGGCAGTGCTTTTATCTTGTGTTATTCATATATTGTGCTATACTTGTGAGTACATAAATGTGTGAGGAAAACAGAATGGATTATAATACCTTACTGGATGTATCCGCCGATCTGGGATACCGTCTAGCAATGTGCGGCGCCGAAACCTTCCGCGTTGAAGAAAGTGTGAAAAGAGTAATGGATGCCTATGGGGTTGCAGCAGAAGTATTTGCAATCCCAAACTGCCTGCATGTAAGTATCGAAACGGTTGAAGGCAAACCTTTGACCAGAATGCGACGGATAGGGCATCACGGCAACGATTTGGACGCTGTAGAAAAATACAGCAACCTCAGCAGACGAATTTGCAAAGAGCGACCCGACCCCCAAATTGCAGCACAATGGCTAGGCGAAGTAGAAAACCTCCGCAGACACCATTCCTTTTGGATATATCTGTTAGGAAACTTTATGGGTGGTTGTGGCTTTGCTGTATTGTTCAATGGTTATTTTTCTGACTGCTTGCTGGGTGGTATTTGCGGTATTGTAGTGGGTTTAGTAAACTATTTTATGGACCGTCTGAAGGCAAACCCCTTCTTTACTACCATCACCGCAGCCTTCTTTATGGCAATGTTCGCATACTTTACACAGCGCTTGGGCTGGACCAGGAACACCGAAGCCGTTATTATCGGAGCATTAATGATCTTAGTTCCCGGACTGCTGTTCACCAACGCCTTGCGCGACATTATATATGGGGATACAAACTCCGGTATCAATAGAATCGTGCAGGTATTCCTGACCGCGATTGCCATTGCCCTTGGAACGGGTGCTGCCTGGTCTCTGGCACACACCTTATGGGGCATATATGGTGTAAATGATTATCTTATATCCCCGCTCTGGATTGAAGCATTATCTTGCTTTATTGGATGTCTCGGCTTTACAATTCTATTTAATATTCACGGCAACGGCAGATTTTTATGTACCCTCGGCGGTGTCTTTACATGGATCACATTTCGGCTGGTCTATAGGTTCACCAACGATAGTATTCTATCCTACTTCTTTGCCACAGTGGTAGCAGCACTCTATTCTGAAGGAATGGCAAGAATCAGAAAATATCCCGCAATTTCCTATCTTGTAATCTCAATATTCCCACTTGTGCCCGGTGCAGGTGTATACAATGCAATGAAATATGCTGTGCGAGGAAATATAACAGACTTTGTCAATACCGGTATAAACACACTTGCGCTGGCCGGTGTAATGGCTGTCGGCATTTTGCTTGTCTCAACCGCAGTACGATTGGTTAGTGAATTGATACAGCGCAAGAAATGAACGTTAAAAAACTCCCAAGCTTAGGCTTGGGAGTTCTTGACTATTAGTTTTCGATATTCTTTTGGGCCTTTTTAGCAGCTCTTGCCTTCGCCTTTGCTTCTTCTGCTTTCTTAGCCTCTTCCTTTGCTGCCGCAGCAGCAGTGTCATTGGTGGACAGTGCCCACTTCTGGAATTCAATACGGACCTGGTCGGCACTTGTTTCCAGAACAAACTTCTCATCCTTAACACTGACGACCTTACCAACAATACCGCCGATGGTAGTAACCTGATCGCCAACCTTTAAAGAAGAACGAAGCTGCTCCGCTTCCTTCTTGCGCTTATTCTCGGGACGGATGAGCATAAAATAGAACACAGCCACCATCGCAACGAGCATAAGAATTGTGGAAATCATCTGGCTTCCACCTGCGGGGCTGACCGCACCTTCTGTGAGAAAATACAACATGTATATAACTCCTTTATTAGTAATTTCTTGACTATTATACCATTGTTTATCCAAATTGCAAGGACAAATTAGATCCTTCTGCTTAACTTTTCAGAATGTTTACATCTAAAAGCTTCAAAGGTACCTTCATCCAATGCATCACGAATCTTCTGCATAAGATTATTGTAAAAATACAGATTGTGCATTACCGAAAGCCGCATAGCCAACATCTCTTCCGCAACAAAGAGATGGCGGATGTATGCCCGGGAGTATCTGCGGCACACCGGACAATCACATTGGGGGTCAATTGGATTCAGATCATTCTGATACTTTGCATTTTTCAGATTGATGGCGCCGTCCCATGTAAACAGCCTTGCATGACGGGCATTCCGCGCAGGCATAACACAATCAAAAAAATCAACACCCCGCGCAACCGCTTCAATAATATTTGTCGGTGTGCCAACACCCATAAGATAGCGGGTCTTATTCGTTGGCATATACGGCTCCACCGCCTCGATAACATCATACATCTCCTGAGCTGTTTCGCCAACTGCCAATCCGCCAATCGCATAACCGGGCAAATCCAAATCTGCAATCCGTTTCATGTGGTCCACCCGAATATCGGCATAAGTCCCCCCTTGGTTAATTCCCCACAGCATTTGCTGGGGATTAACCGTATCCGGAAGTGCATTTAACCTTGCATTTTCAGCCTTGCATCGTTGCAGCCAACGGTAGGTACGGTCCGCACTTTGCTTCACATACTCTCTGGGTGCAGGATTCTCCACGCACTCATCAAACGCCATACAAATGTCTGAACCCAGATTGGATTGGATTTGCATACTCTCCTCAGGTCCCATAAAAATCTTTCTACCGTCAATGTGGGAAGAAAAGGTAACGCCTTCCTCCTTGATCTTACGCAACGAAGACAGCGAGAACACTTGAAAGCCGCCGGAATCTGTGAGGATAGGACCATTCCATGTCATAAACTTGTGCAGTCCACCACACTCTTTTACCAGCTTATCACCAGGACGAAGATGCAGATGGTAGGTGTTAGAAAGCTCCACTTGGCATCCAATGTCCTGCAAATCCTTTGCGCTCAACGCACCTTTGATCGCGCCTTGGGTCCCAACATTCATAAAAACAGGCGTTTGAACGGTACCGTGAGCACAGGTAAACTTTCCGCGCCGGGCTTTCCCTTCTGTTTTTAAAATTTCAAACATACATTATCTCCTCGTTTCACCTACATACATGGCATCACCAAAGGAAAAGAATCTGTATCCTTCATGGACTGCCTGCTGATATGCACGTAATACGTTCTGTGTACCAGCAAAAGCTGATACCAACATGACTAGCGTACTTTCCGGTAGATGAAAATTCGTAATCAGACCGTCTATCGCCTTAAATCTATATCCAGGGTAAATAAAAATGTCCGTCCAGCAGCTTTTTGCCTCAAAGAAACCTTCATTGTTAACAAGCGATTCCAACGTCCGGCAAGAAGTCGTTCCAACACATATTATCCGGCCACTACGCTGCTTCGTCTCATTCAAAATATCGGCTGTCTCAGGGCTTATCATGCAAAATTCAGAGTGCATGTGATGCTGTGTAATCTCGTCAGCCTTCACCGGACGAAAGGTTCCCAGTCCAACGTGCAAAGTAACAAATGCCGTCTGTACTCCCTTTGCGCGAATCGCATCAATCAGTTCATTGGTAAAGTGCAGACCTGCTGTTGGTGCTGCAGCAGAGCCGATCTCACGAGAATACACGGTCTGATAACGCTCTTGATCCTGCAACTCAGCCTTAATATAGGGTGGTAACGGCATTTTCCCTAAACGTTCCAGAACCTCAAGAAAGATACCCTCATAGCTAAATTCAACAATACGGTTTCCATCGTCGCATACCTGAACAATCTCTGCGGACAGTTCGCCATCACCAAATATTACCTTTTGTCCACCCTGTAACTTTTTTCCGGGCTTTGCAAGACATTCCCAGCGTTTGCCTCCCAAGTCCCGCAGTAAAAGCAATTCCACGGCACCACCCGAAGGACGATGCCCCAAAAGCCGCGCAGGAAGCACTCGGGAATCGTTCATCACAAGGCAGTCCCCAGGCTGCAAGAAGTCAATAATATCAAAGAAGGATTTGTGAGATACATGCCCCGTTGTTCTGTCAAGAACCATTAGTCGAGAGCGATCTCGTTGTTCCAACGGCGTCTGGGCAATCAATTCTTCCGGCAAATCATACCAAAAATCATGGGTCTTCAATCTGTTCCCTCCCAATGGCACATTTCGTAACACATTTTCCTGTTAAGTATAGACTATTTTATCATTTTTTGCAACACGCAAATGCCCCCATTCCTGCATAGATTGGGCTGGAGGTATCAGATTATGGAGCATGCAGTATTCACAGGAGTCTGTACAGCACTGGTTACACCTTTTTTGGATGACAAAATTAACTATCCTTTGGTAGAACAGTTATTGCGCCGCCAGATAGATGCCGGTATCAAGGCTGTTGTCCTTTCCGGAACTACTGGTGAATCCCCCACGCTTACAGATAATGAGAAAATTGAATTATTTAAAAGAGCAAAGAACTATACCGGTAATACCTGTACAGTGATAGCCGGTACCGGCAGCAATTCTACTGAACATACCATAGAGCTAAGCCAAGCAGCGGAGGAAGCAGGTGCAGATGCCTTATTATTAGTGGCACCGTATTACAACAAGGGAAATCCCGAGGGCTTGTTCGCGCACTTTATGACCGTAGCACAAGCCGTCAACATTCCAATTATTTTATATAATGTTCCCTCCCGAACAGGCGTGGATATTCCTGTATCCGTTTACAGGCGACTGTCCGTACAGCCCAACATTGCCGGTGTTAAGGAAGCTAGCACCGACATCACAAAAACGGCTAAAATTCGCTCAATGTGCAATCAGAATTTTCATGTATGGTCCGGCAACGATGATCAAATCGTTCCAGTCATGTCATTGGGTGGTAAAGGTGTCATCTCCGTACTTTCCAACATTTGTCCGGAGGAGACCGTTTCCATGGTCCAGGCAGCACTGGCCGGCGATTTTGATACTGCATCCGCACTACAGTGCCAGCTAATGCCCCTAATCAGCCTTTTATTCAGTGAAGTAAATCCTATCCCGGTGAAGTACGCTATGCGTTACGCAGGATTTGACTGTGGAAAATGCAGGTTGCCTCTTGGCCCATTAAGCTCCGACGCAAAGCGGCGAATCGACAGCTTCTTTTCATAAGATAAAGGTGTGCACTACAGTGCACACCTTTATCTTATGGTCGGAAACCCTCAAATATAGGAATCCACTCCTCCGATACCGCCGTATCAAACGCATTCTGGTTTACCAGTGTCCAGCTAACACCTTGTAGTTTCCAGAGATTGCGGCAAATAACATTACTAACCGTTAACCTATCGTCATAGCGATAGGCGATAAAATCAGGCATTGTCAAGAAATTCAACATCTGATGTTTCAGAATAAATTTTAAAAACCAAGGCAGTGTGGATGTTTTGGATTTAAAGTAGTTCTCAGTCAGTTGCCCTCTGAGAACATCCGGGCGATTCTTCTTCAACCATCTAATACAGCGAGGGTCAAAGGATTCCAGGCAATACAGCCCGTGGTATTCCTCAAGGAGCTTGCAGGTGTTGGTACATAGGTCATGAATTTTTACACCACGTGCTGCCTTTAACTCGATGATCAGAGGAACCTCACCTTGAATCAGTTCCAACACTTGAGGGAATAGTGGGATTCGTTCCTCCGTTTGCTCAAGTCTGTAGTCCGCAAGCTGATCTGCGGTCAGATCCTCTAATCTGCCGGTACATCCAGTGGTCCGCATCAATTCAGAATCATGCATCACCGCCAGATCGCCGTCCCGAAGAAGGTGTACATCCAATTCCATACCGTACCCTGCTTCCTTAGCCAGCCGAAAGGCTGCTAAGCTGTTTTCCGGTACGCCATTGCCGTGTAACCCCCTGTGGGCATAAGACCATTTACCAAGCTCAGGCAGCAACGGATGCCCTGTACGACCCATCGTAGAAAGAACATATAAAACCGCTAGAATTAAAACAATTAGAATCAAGTCAATCCTGCTTTCCTATATCAATCATCAATATCCAGTGCTTCCAGCCCTCTCTTATTCTCAGGTTTAGCATCGCCATGCTTCACAAATGCCATTGTTACGAAGGCAAGTCCAGCAAATATCGCCGCATAAGGGAATAACGCTGTCATACCAATTCCTTCCATATCCATAAGAAAACCAGACAACATGGGCGTAATAATCTGTGCAGACATAGATGCAGTATAATAGAAGCCTGTGTATTTACCTACATCGCTGCCGGAACACATCTCTACCACCATAGGGAAGGAGTTAACATTAATAGTTGCCCAGCCAATACCTGCCAAAGCAAACAGCAGATTCATAACCATTACGGAGCTTCCTGCACGAAGGAAGGATGCTGCACCAAAGGCAGTGGTGAGCATAATAACGCCAGCCAGGATGGTCTTTTTTCTGCCGATTTTGGATGCCACAATACCCGCAGGCAGGTATGCAACAATGGCAGCACCCTGCGCCAGCAGCAATGTGGTATTGTAATCCATGTTCAGAATGTTACCGGCGTAAACCGCATACTTGGAGGTAACCGCGTTGTAACCCATATACCACAGGGCAATGGAGGCCAGAATCAGGATCAAGCTGCGTATTTCCGATTTGGAAAGCACACGCTTTTCCCCATCCTCCTCTTTACCTTCCTCAAGACCAAGACGGACGCTCTCCTCCTGCATCTCCTTTGCCCACTGCGGCTCACGAACCGTAGCAAGGAAAACAATCAATGCCACCACCATGATACCGGCAACGACACCGTAGTAGGCATAATACTTCATTAATTGATTTCGCACAGCAGATGTTGCAAATACGATGCCTAATACCAGCACCAAGATACCGCCGGCAGTACCCATTAAGTTAATCACCGCATTGGCTTTACTGCGCAATGGCTTTATGGTAACATCCGGCATCAGTGCCACCGCTGGGCTGCGGAAGGTCGCCATAGCAACCAGTAAGATTAACAACAGCCCCACGAAAATAATCAGTTCCTTGGGCTGCTGCTTGGTGATCTCTGCTGCATACGCTTGCCGGGCCGGGACTACATAATTGGTATAAGGGGATTCACCGGTTTCTCCATCCACATAATCACTGCGAATCTGAGAAAACTCCTCCATTGTGTAAATATCCTGTAGGACAAACTGCTCGCCCTCAGGAGTCATCAGCGTTTTGTCGCCTTGACTCTCGTAGAGCCAATGAAGCCCTTTCGGCTCATCAATCTCGTTAACTACTGCAAGATTGTAGCGTTGCTGATCATCAACGAACGCCAGACCAAGTAGGGCAATCACCGCAATGATCGTGCCAAAACGAATAAACGGCGTACGTTTACCGCTCCAGGATGTACATTTGTCCGACAGTGCTCCAAAAAGCGGAAGCATGAACACAGCAAGAATATTGTCCAGAGCCATGATCACACCGGACCAGGTCTGGGACATACCAAACTTATTGGTCAGGATCACTGGAATTGTTGCATCATAAGCTTGCCAAAAAGCACTGATTAGAAAAAATGCAAAGCCAACCAGAATCGTGCGTTTGTAATTGAGCTTCATGAATGAAACCTCCACACATTATTTGTTTCTACAAAAATTATTATACAGTTTTTTCAAAAAAAGTCTACAAAATAAATCTGAAGCGGCTCGGTTGAGCCGCTTCTTAATAAATTATTAATTAATAATTGCTTTATGGAAAACCTTTTTACCCTTACGAATCTTAACGCCTTCTTTGAGCATTGCATCCGTAACAGCAAAGGTATGGTCCGGAACCTTTTCGTCGTTGACAAAGACGCCACCCTGCTGGACCAATCTGCGTGCCTCACCATTGGATCCAGCCAGGCCGCAGGCAACCATCAGATTTAAAATACCAATCTTACCTTCAGTCAGCTTATCCACAGTAATTTCTGTGGTAGGCATATTGGCATCATCACCGCCACCTACAAACAATGCCTTTGCGGAAGCCTGCGCCTTCTGCGCCTCTTCCTCACCATGCACCAGCTTGGTCAGCTCAAAAGCCAGAATTTCCTTAGCAGTGTTAAGCTGTGCGTCCTCCCAGTCAGACATAGCGTCAATTTCCTCCAAGGGCAAGAAGGTCAGCATACGGATACACTTAAGAACATCTGCATCCTCCACATTGCGCCAGTACTGGTAGAAATCAAAGGGACTTGTTTTGTTGGGGTCCAGCCAAACAGCACCTGAGGCTGTCTTACCCATCTTCTTGCCTTCGGAGTTAAGCAGTAAGGTGATAGTCATTGCATGAGCATCCTTGCCCAGTTTCCGGCGGATCAACTCTGTTCCGCCCAGCATATTGCTCCACTGGTCATTACCGCCAAACTGCATATTACAGCCATAGTGCTGGTACAGATAGTAGAAATCGTAGGACTGCATAATCATGTAGTTGAATTCCAGGAAGCTAAGCCCCTTCTCCATGCGCTGCTTATAGCACTCAGCACGGAGCATATTATTCACAGAGAAGCAAGCACCTACCTCACGCAAAACGTCCACATAGTTCAAATCCAGCAGCCAATCGGCGTTGTTCACCATCTGCGCCTTGCCCTCACCAAACTCGATGAATCGCTCCATCTGTTTTTTAAAGCAGTCGCAGTTATGTTGGATCGTTTCCTTAGTCATCATGGAACGCATATCGGTTCTGCCGGAAGGATCTCCAATCATGGCTGTGCCGCCGCCAATCAGCGCAATAGGACGGTTGCCTGCCATTTGCAAACGTTTCATAAGACATAATGCCATAAAGTGGCCCACATGCAAAGAATCTGCCGTAGGGTCAAAACCAATGTAGAATGTAGCCTTTCCGTTATCGATCATTTCCCGGATCTCTTCTTCATTCGTTACCTGGGCAATTAATCCCCTGGCCACCAACTCATCGTACAATTTCATACATACCTCCAAAAAACAAGCCCACTGTCCTTGTGGACAGAGTGCGTAATTTACGCGGTACCACCTCTGGTTCATCCCCACCTCACAACAGGGACCTCACAGCGTTTCAAAACGCTTCTCGCTGTCTCGGGCGAACCCGTCTTCCCCTACTGAAAAAAATTCAGGAAAGCCACTCCGGGAGGTATTTCACCGATTATTCTCACTGCCTTGCACCTACCGGCAGCTCTCTGAGAGAACAAGATCGATTACTTCTTCCCATCACTGTGTTTACGAAAACATCCTAACAAATTGTAACGCTTTTGTCAAGCAGTATCCTTTCTGCTTCCCCACAACTTCATAATGCAAATAATCAACACTTCTCCACTGATCAGCAGTGTAACAAAATACAGCAATACCCTGCCTAATTCACCGAAACGAATCGACATGATAAACATGATCAACGAGAGGAGAACACCAACCAAACTAACGAGCGCACTGATACCCAGCAGGAATTTACGCATATTGCAACATCTCCTCTGCGTTTTTCAGTGTTGTATCTGTAATATTCGCACCACCAATAATCCTGGCAAGCTCCCGTTTTCTGCCCTCCAGATCAAGAGGCGTAACCATTGTATAGGTTCTTCCGTCCCGCTCTTCCTTGGCAATCAGCAGATGGGTGCTTGCTAATGCTGCAAGTTGGGGTAAATGGGTAACGCAGAGTACTTGCTTATTCTTTGCTACACTGCGAAGCTTCTCGGCGACCTTTTGTGCCGCCCTGCCAGACACGCCGGTGTCCACCTCATCAAAGATAAGCGTAGACACCATATCCTGCTCTGCCAGTACATTCTTCATCGCTAACATGATACGGGCGAGTTCACCACCGGAAGCCACCTTACTTAAAGGCTTTAACGCCTCACCTGCATTGGCAGACATATAGAACGCCACTGCATCGGTACCGTTTGCGCTAAGATCTGTTTCTGTAAACTCACAGGAAAACTGTACTTTAGGCATATCCAATTGGGCAAGCTCTGAAAGAATCCTTGCAGAGAGCTCCTCTGCCCCACGCTGACGACTGGTGCGAAGCTCCGTTGCGGCTTCCCATGCAGCTTTTTCCGCCGCTCCGTACTTTTTCTTCAAGCGCTCCAAATGATCGTCAGCAAATTCTATCTCATCCAATTCTTTTTTTGCCTGCTCCAGATATTCCAGAATGTCTCCACAGGTAGCCCCATACTTGCGGCGCAAGCGATGGAGAACATCCAACCGAGCTTCAATTGTTTCCAGTTCGTCGCCGGAATAGCTCAGATCATCCCGGGCATCCCGAAGCTCTTCTGCCACGTCCTGGACCTGATACATAAGGTCAGATACCTTGTCGTGTAATCCAGAATAATTATCCGTAAACCGGGAAAGGCGGGCAAGCTCACGTTCCGCTTCTGCCAACAACGTCGTTGCGCCATCGGTATCATCACCGCCGTAAAGACATTCCACTGCGATATGTATACCGTCGCTAAGCTTTTCGGCATTCTGTAAAACCTTACGCCGCTCCTCCAGTACATCATCCTCGCCGTCTTCCAGTTCCGCTTTAGAAATTTCCTCGATTTGATACCGTAAAGTTTCCATACGGCGGAGCTTTTCATCCTCATCCATGGTCATCCGGCGGATCTCATTTTGCAAAGCGGCAACCGCTCGATACCTATCAGAATATGTTGCCATCAACATCCCATTATCGGCAAATGCATCCAAATACAACAGATGGTTGTCCTCATTGAACAGGGATGCGGAATCATGCTGGCCGTGAATATTGATTAATTGAACGCCCAACTTGCGAAGAATTGATACAGTAACCAGGGATCCATTCACACGGCATACATTTTTTCCATCCAAATAGATCTCACGCTGGATAATCGTTTCCGAATCATATTCAACACCGTTTTCTTCAAACCAACTCAGATTGGGAACATCCGTAAATACAGCGCGGACACTTGCCTTATCCGTTCCTGTTCTGATCATGTCCCGATAGGCTCGTTCACCCAAAACTGCGGAGATGGCATCAATTACGATAGATTTGCCTGCACCAGTTTCACCTGTTAGGACATTAAAGCCCTTATGAAAGGAAATGTCGGCGCATTCAATCACCGCAATATTTTCAATATGCAGAAGACTCAGCACCACATCGCCCCCCTTAAATTAGCTAATGAGATTCTTGATCTCGCCACAGAAGGCTGCGGCTGCGTTATTATCCCGCATAACGATCATAACTGTATCATCACCAGCCAAAGTACCTACAACCAAACTTAAATTCATAGAATCAATTGCAGATCCGGCTGCTGATGCAAGCCCCGGTAATGTGCGAATAACGATAATGTTCTGGGCATAATCAAAACCGATTACACACTCGCGGAAGATTGTATTGAGTCTGGAGGAGAAAGAACCGGCCATCTCACTTGTTGAAGTGGTATATCGATAAGTCCCCAGACTTGTGAGTTCCTTTACAATACGCAGTTCCTTAATATCCCTGGAGATCGTCGCTTGTGTGCCCCGAAAGCCTTCCTTCTGTAGTGCTGCCAAAAGCTGTTCTTGTGTCTCAACACTTTGTGTGGAAATGATTTCCATGATTTTCGCCTGTCTTTGACTTTTCACACGCTTCACCTCAATTTATCTTGAACTTCATGTTGACAACATCATAAAAGCTCCAGTCTTTCAAACGAATCAACTTTGTTGCCAGATTAGACTTGCGAATGGTTACAAGATCACCCATATTCATCCGCAGTGCCTTGCCACCATCAACAGAAAGGAACGCATTCCTTCTGGCGTTGTGCGTCAGATTGACAGTAATAACACGCTTTTCAGAGGCAATGAATCCACGGCTTGCAACATCGTGGGCGCAAATTGGTGTAACTAAAATACTATTCGCATCCGGTTCTACAATAGGTCCACCTGCTGAAAGGCTATATGCCGTCGATCCGGTAGGCGTTGCAACGATAACGCCGTCTCCGCCGCATTCCATCGCCTGTACCCCATCGCATTTCACCGCAAGATGGACAATCCGTGCTACAGCCCCTTTGGTAATGACTACATCATTTAGACAAATATCGTGAAAAATAATATCTCTTTCCCGGTGTACTGTTACATCCAGCATCATACGGCTGTCAATGGCATAATCATCCTGCGCAAGCCTGGAAAGAAGTTGAAGTTCACTTCCCTCCAATTCTGCCATAAATCCCATCGTTCCGATGTTCACACCGAGAATGGGAATTCCATGTCGGGTGGCCGTTTTTGCCATGTGCAAAATCGTCCCATCCCCGCCGAAGCAAATAACAGCATCGGCTGTGGAGAGCTCTCTGTCAAGCCGTGAAAAACGAAGATCCCTCGGTAGATCACACCCCCTGTCCACCTCAAACGGCAGACATAACCGTGCCTCGATGCCACAGCCCCGCAGCACTTCCAGCGCCGCACGGACCGTCTGAAAATTCCTGTCCCGATACGGATTGGGGGTCAATATTACTTTTTTCATTGGTTTCACCCCTTCAATGCCCTGTGTGCTTGAGCAACCACATCGGCAGTATCCGGATCGATACCGGTTCTTTCATCCAAAGTGAGGTGGGCAAGAAATTCTATATTCCCCTCAGGTCCCTTTACGGGAGAAAAAGTCAGGCCAAGAATCTTAAATGCCTGTTCCTTCGCAAGTGCCACAAAATTATCCAGCACCTCTTTATGTGTTTCCGGCTCCCGTACAACACCTTTTTTGCCAACCTTATCTTTACCAGCT
Organism: Faecousia sp.; assembly: GCA_045647705.1. GTDB lineage: Bacteria > Bacillota > Clostridia > Oscillospirales > Oscillospiraceae > Faecousia. The sequence continues at coordinate 7,627 of JAZRMP010000053.1, read as the reverse complement.
TCAAACTGAGGCTTAATTAGACATAAAACCTGCCCCGTAGGCTTCAAAAAGCTCTTGATTACCGGCAAAACTATCCGCAACGAAATAAAACTCACATCGATCACTGACAGGTCAAGCGGTTCCCCCAACTGTTCCTTTGTAACATATCGAACATTGGTACGCTCCATTACTACCACTCTGGGGTCGGAACGGATCTTCCAATCAAGCTGACCATATCCAACATCAATGGCAAAGACTTTCTTTGCACCCTGCTGAAGCAAACAATCTGTAAATCCACCAGTGGACGCGCCGGAATCACTGCAAACAAACCCCGTCGGGTCTACACCGAAATCACGCAGTGCTTTTTCCAGCTTCAAACCGCCCCGGCTGACATAGGGGCAGGTAACGCCTCGCACTTCAATTTGGGCAGTTTCCTCAAAAGCAGTACCCGGTTTATCGGATTTCTGACCATTAACATACACCTGTCCGCTCATAATAATCGCCTGTGCTTTGGTCCGCGTATCTGCATATCCCTGCTCTACAAGAAGCACATCCAGTCTTTTTTTATTTTTCAACTGCAAGCACCTCCTGCGCTTTAGCCGCGATCCCCTGCGCATCCATACCATGATGCTGATACAATGTGTCTACAGCACCGTGGGAAATATAGGCTGCACCCAGATCCATACATTGTACTATGCATTCCGGCTTATCTTGTAGAATGCCGTATGCCAATGCCGTACCGATCCCACTGCCGGAACAGATTTCCTCAATAATAAGAACTTTTGCGCTTTCAGACATATGCTCGGTAACCGCAGCAACAGGCAGTGGTGCCACATTAAGCAGACGCAATACAGCAACATCAATCCCCTGTTCTGAAAGCTTTTCTGCGGCATCCAGTACATTATTAATCAAGTTTCCATAGGTAATAAGCGTTATATCCTTACCTGTACGATGACAGCAAACACCCCTATTAGAATCATTCCATGCAGATTCCGTGTAGTTACGATCGCCGCCGCGGGGGTAACGTACCGCAACCGGGCCATTATGTCTAAGAACAGCCCAATGCATCATATCTGTCAATTCCTGCAGGCTGGCAGGACACAGTATCGTCATACCTGGTGCCTGGCGCAAAAATCCAACATCAAACACACCGTGATGGGTTTCGCCGTCTTCACCTACAAGACCGGAGCGGTCAACAGCAAAGACCACATGAAGCCCCAGCATACAGACATCCTGCAAGATCATGTCATAGCTGCGCTGCAAAAAGGTTGAGTACACTGCAACCACCGGGATCATCCCCTGTTTAGCAAGACCGCCGGCCATCGAAACAGCGTGCTCTTCCGCAATGCCAACATCAAACATACGCTTTGGAAATTGCTTTTTATATTCCAGCAAACCGGTGCCACCCGGCATCGCCGCAGTGATGGCGCAGACCCGGTCATCCTGGGCAGCCAAATTGCACATACACCGCCCGAACGCATCGGAAAATGTTTCCGTCTGTTTAACCGGCACTTCACCGGTTACGGGATCAAATTTCCCAACACCATGAAACAGCTTTGGGTGTTCTTGCGCAGGGGCGTAGCCTCTGCCTTTTTGAGTCATTACGTGCAGAAGGACAGGTCTTTTCATATCCTTTGCCGCTCTGAGCAATGAGATTATTTTTTCCGTATCATGACCATCCACCGGCCCCAGATAGGTAAATCCCATGCTTTCAAAAATAGTCGAAGGAATCAGCATACGGCGGACTCTGTCCTTTATCCCTCGGGTAACACGGAATATAAAGTGGCCGCCTGGAATCCCAGACAGAACGCTGCGATATTTTTTCTTCATACCAAGGTATTTTTCCTTGGTCCTTAATTTCGACAGATGGGATGCCATTCCTCCCACATTACGGTCAATGGATAATTCATTGTCGTTCAAAATAACAATGATAGGCTCATTGCTTACAGCCGCATCATTGAGCCCCTCGTAGACCATACCGCCGGTGGCTGCACCATCGCCCAATAATGCCAATACATTATAGCTTTGCTTAGCCATTGTTCTGGCACGGGCCATACCTAAAGCAATAGATACTGAACTGGAGGAGTGTCCCGCTATAAAGGCATCACAATCGCTCTCACCAGGCTTGGGAAAACCAGCCATCCCACCAAACTGGCGTAAAGAGTCAAAGCCCGCCTGGCGACCGGTCAGCAGCTTATGCACATAAGACTGATGACCTACGTCGAAAACCAGGCGGTCAATTGCCGTATTAAACACAGTCTCAACAGCTACCGTAAGCTCAACAACACCTAAATTTGATGCGAGATGACCACCTGTTTTACTGATTCGGGAAACCAGAAATTCCCGGATTTGTTGACAAAGCAGCGTTCGCTGTGTCTCATTGAGTTTTACCAAATCATCATGGCCATGGATGTTCTGTAAAATATTCACAGGTATCACAACCTAACTATCTTTCTCTTTTTTCTTAAAAAGCTCCGAAATGTGCCGTAGAAAATAAATACATTTTCCTACAAAAGACACAATCTGTGTGCAGGAATTCAATGCAAATGTCTTTCCGATAGCCTTGCCGCCAACCGTCAAACCTGCAACCAGCGCAGACAACAGCAGCGACACCATCTGTGGCCAGGAAAAATCAAGGCTTTGTATTACCTGTACTGCAATGGTCGCTGAAGCGGAACCGGAAACAACACCGCAAATATCACCAATAACATCGTTACAGATGGAGCTGACACGATCCGCATTTCTTAAAAGCCTGATTGCTTCCAGACTTCCGGGAACCTTACGCGCCGCCATGGAATGGAAAGGCTTTTCATCCGCTGTAGTTACTGAAAGACCAACCGTATCTGCAAGCACACCTAAAAAAATAATAGCAAGTAAAATCAGAAAAGCAACCAGCATAGAGCTGCCTTCCATAATAATATCAGATATAAATGAAATCGTGCCGGAAACCAAAATCGTTACCGGAAAAATAATAACAATCCAACGAACCGTCTTATTGTGTTCTTTTTTTGAACTGTCTGGGTCAGCCTTAGACACAAAAACAATCCCCTTTAATTTTGTAGTAAGTAAATGACGGCAGCAGACAGGATAAATCTTACGGCTTAGGTCGGGTTGTTTTTCACCGGACAGAACCTGCCGTTGCCGCGCAGGCCGTTCCCATTTGATCTACCCGCTCAAGTGTTGCCGACTTGAGTACCCGATTGCCACTTAGTCCGTACTGTAATCCCCTGTCTGCCCCAAAATAGACAGCCTAGGTGTTTTCCACCACAAAGCGTTCCTACTCTTAGCCTCTTTTGCAAGGATGGTTTCCAGAAGCAATAACGCCAGCCGTATGGCCACTACGAACAGGCGTTTGTCCTCTTTCCCCGCATACTCACTCAAGGCAGGCTACACTACACGCAGCACGCGATTCTGCGCACCGCATTGCAGGTTCATACCCAGTTCGTGTGCGTTGCGGCTTCCAAACGTATGGAGTTCTCAACAGCGTCACACAATACCGGGTCTCCACGGAAACCGGGTCGTATGCTCCATGCCATTGGAGCGCGCCCGGAATCCTTAACCCCCAGCACCCACCCTAAACTGGGCGTAAAAAGCAGGCACCAGGGACTTCATCGATATGCCCTTCATAGGATTTTTAGGCCCTACCTGGAAGTTGGTCGTTTTGACTAGGATACTGCACCGTCGAAATGTATATTATCACAGAATTTTTGAATATACAAGTATTATTTCATTATTTGCATATTTTTTCATTGTTTCAAAACTTTCTCAAATAATTCACGGTTTGTATTTGCCAGTAATATACAAAAGATGACTTTAGAACATGGATACTTTCAGCCCCAAAGACATTCTTCTGACAGATATTTTGTTTATCATAGCACTAAATCACATCTCTACGAATAACAGACGCAAACCAATCATCAGACGACCAACATAATTATTCATTTTCTACAGATCTTATAGGATAAATTTCAGAATCGCAGCAGCTCAATGCAAAAGACAGGACATGACGATATGCCCTGTCTTTCTGACTAAAATTCATTCGGCACGGGTTTGGTTACACCGGTGCGGCGGGCCTTGTCCAATCCTCCAGCCATGTGTCCTTCCGGATTCTGGGCAAATTTCGCTCTGCGGATAATCTCCTCACCATACTTATCCCGCAGGGCATCCACCGCTTCATCTAAACGAAGCCTTCGTTCATACTGCACCGGTGTCATATTGGAAAAAAGATCATACTGCTGATACGGCTCATTGGACAGTCGTGTTACCTGCACACCAAGCTGCCGCAAAGGTGTACTCCCATCCCAAGCTTCATCAAAAACCTCGCAGGCAGCCCTGAACAGTTCTGCGGTAATATTGGTTGCGCCGTGCAGAAGCTTCTGGTGAGAAAAATGATGGAATTCACTGGTTCTAAGATGTACACAAACACATCTGCCGCATTTTTGATCCCGACGCATACGCATCGCCACTGTCTCACACAAACTCAAAAGCACCTGATGCCCTTCTTCCCGTTCCAATACATCCTTCGCTGTAGTTACAGAATTTCCGTATCCTTTGTTTTCTGCGGGTATGGGTATTACAGTATCCGCATTGCGTCCATTGGCAAAATGCCAAATCGTCTGCCCGTGTTTGCCTAATTTCTTTTGAAGGATCGATAATTCGGTTTTTGCCAAATCGCCGATGGTGTAGATCCCCATTTTCTTCAGCTTTGCTTCCGTTGCCGCACCTACCAAAAATAGATCCCGCACCGGCAGTGGCCACATCTTCTGCTCCATTTCCTCGGGAAACAAAGTATGCACCTTATTGGGTTTCTCAAAATCCCCTGCAATCTTCGCCAACAGCTTATTTGTGGATATTCCGATATTGACCGTGAACCCCAATTCATCATTGACCCTCTGACGCATTTTTTCTGCCGCAAGTCTGGGCGCGCCAAACAGTCGTTCCGTCCCGGTCATATCTACCCACGCCTCATCAATCGAATACTGTTCCACCTTTGGACTGAACTGCCGGAGCAATTCCACAAATTTCCGGGAAGCTGCCACATATAAGCTATAATCCGGCGGCACCACCACAAGATCAGAGCATTTCTCCAACGCTAGAAATAAAGGTTCTCCGGTTTGGATCCCATACTTTTTCGCAGGGCCGCTTCTGGCAAGGATGATGCTGTGCCGGGATTCCCTATCCCCCGCTACTACTGAAGGAATTTCCCGCAGATCACTTTTTTCTCCCATCACCTTAACCCGATAAGCTGCTGTCCATGACAAAAACGCACTATTAGCATCCACATGAAAAATAACCCGTTGCGCCATATTAATACACCTTTCTGAGCAGACACCAGCTATGGCTGCGGATGGTATACCGCAGTTCAAACAGGCAACGCTTCCCCTGCACAGTGGCACGGCACAAAAAGATCCGTGCCTCAACGCCTACATATTGGATGGGCTTGCTGCTGATAACCTCATCGATGTCCACCCGCAAAAGCTGATGTTTCTCATCCTCCATCCGGAACCGAAGCGGCCGGATGTCTCCGTTGGCGCAGCATACGCAAATTACATCCACCGGACAAATATTCTGTTCCATAACCGTTTCCGTCCTTCCGTTTTTTTCATTATAGTACATTTGTTCGTAATGTGCAAGTGGAATTTTGTGGTTGTTTCCTATTCTGGTTTTTGGTATACTGATGTCAAAAGGAGGGGGCAGTATGCTGAAATATCCTTGTCTTGTTCTGGATCACGATGATACCGTTGTTCAGAGTGAAGCCACGATCAACTATCCTTATTTCTGCTATATTCTCGATCAATTCCGCCCCGGTCAGACCATCACCCTGGAAGAATATATAAATGGCTGCTTTCACTGGGGGTTTGCCCAAATGTGTCGGGAAAAATATCATTTTACCGACCAGGAATTAGAAGATGAATACATTGGTTGGAAAGAATATATCCGCCATCATGTCCCCGCCCCCTACCCCGGCATCCGTGAGTTGATTCTGCGCCATAAGGCGGCCGGTGGTATTCTTTGCGTGGTTTCCCACTCCAGTGCTGAAAATATTATTAGGGATTATTGTACCCATTTCGGTGTACTGCCCGACGACATTTTCGGATGGGACTTGCCGGAGGAACAGCGAAAACCAAATACATATCCTTTGGAACAAATCATGGCAAAATACAACCTTGCGCCCCATCAACTTTTGGTCGTAGACGATATGAAGCCGGCATACGACATGGCAAACAAGGCAGGTGTTCCCATCGCCTTTGCCCAGTGGGGCAAGCAGGAATGCCCAGAGCTTTGCGCACAAATGCGCGAGTTGTGCAGTTTCACATTCAGCAGCCCAAAAGAATTGGAAGATTTTCTGTTCCGTGTTTAATCTGCTTGACATTTATGGTATAATACCTAAGCTAAAGCAAAGATAAGGAGGTGGTACATCTGGAAAAGGAAAATATCCGTGTTATGGCCCGAAACCGGGAAGCCTACCATGAATATTTTGTAGAAGAAGAAATGGAAGCCGGTATCGAGCTGCAAGGTACCGAAGTCAAATCCATCCGACAGGGCACGCTGAACCTGAAGGACGCCTGGTGCGGTATCAAGAACGGTGAACTTCTTCTGAACCAGATGCATATCTCCCCTTATGACCACGGCAACCGGTTTAACCCGGATCCCCGTCGTGTTCGCCGGCTGCTGATGCACCGCCGGGAGATCATGCGGCTTCTGGGAAAAGTCAAGCAAGACGGCTACTCTTTGATCCCTTTGTCTGTTTACTTCAAAGGCAGCAGAGTTAAGGTTAAGGTTGGTCTGTGCAAAGGCAAAAAACTATACGATAAACGACAAGCTGCGGCAGAAAAGGACGCAAAGCGTCAAATGGACCGGGCTATGAAAGAGAGGTACTGATAACTATGAATCCTACATTTAAAATCACAATGGAATACGGCGGTGTCATGGAAGGCGAACTCTACCCCGAGATCGCACCCCAGAGCGTGTATAACTTCATCGATCTGGCAAATCATAATTACTATGACGGACTGATCTTCCACAGAGTCATCCCCGGCTTTATGATCCAGGGTGGCTGCCCCGACGGCACCGGCATGGGCGGCCCCGGCTACTGCATCAAGGGTGAGTTCTTCTTCAACGGCTTTAAGAACGAACTGAAGCATAAGCGTGGCGTTCTGTCCATGGCGCGCAGCCAGTCTCCCAACTCCGCAGGCAGCCAGTTCTTTGTTATGCATGAGAACGCTCCCCACCTGGACGGCCAGTATGCAGCATTCGGCAAGGTAACTTCCGGTCTGGAAGTGATCGATGCTATCGCATCTGTTAAAACTAACGCTCAAGACCGTCCTCTGGAGGAACAGAAGATTGCCTCCATTACCGTGGACACCCATGGGGAAACTTATCCAGAGCCCAACAAGCTCCCGGATCCCTACGGCAGATTCTAATTTTCCGGTGGGGCTTTCGCCCCACCCCTATACGGGGCCGTACTGGTTTCGACGGGGGTAGTGAGGCTGGAATAGCGGGCCGTGGCACCTGACCACGATAAAACGGGTAACTTTTAAATTTAACTGACAACAATACTGTTGCTCTGGCTGCCTAATTAGGCGCCCATCCGCCCCGGAAGGTCCACGAGCCGGGCTCGGGTGTGATCTGAGTGGAGACCGTGCGT
>JAZRMP010000052.1:0-9563 GCA_045647705.1 Faecousia sp. | reverse complement strand
TCATAGATGCTCCGGGTTTTACCGGTTCCGCTATCGCCGAAGAGGTAATTCACTTTCACCGGGCGGTTTTCTTTCCGGAATCTTTCAAAGAGCAGCTTCTCCCGTAGAGCCTCAATGTCATTGATCTTAAAAGCAAAGCTGGGATCGTTTTCAATGATCTCTGTGGTGGAATAGCCGTCTTTCACATCCTGCATCAGCTGAGCCATCTTGGGAGATTTCTCCTGAGAAGCAGAAGGCAGTGTGCCGAACTCCTTGAAAGTGCCCTCTACACTGGTCTGCGCCTTGTCTGTATCTGCCCATTTTCCTTGCTTACAGACATAATCCCGAATCTCCTTGGATGTTCCGGTGGCCTTGTCAATGTGGGCGGTAGGAAACCGCTTCTTAACAGTACCAAACCGCATAGGCGAGGCTGAGTAGAGGTAAACGTGGGTGTGAAGTGTCCCGGATGCACCAATCTCATCTGCCAGGCACATATAGTCAGGATTAAACTTCTGTGCCCGGTCGATGATCTCGTCGTGGGACATACCGTGGTCTTGGGGGTTGTTGATGGTCAACAGCCATTTGCGTGATTGGGTATAGCTTTCGTACATGCAGAGCTAATACTGCAATGGTAGTGGCCCCATTGAGAGCGCTTTGTAATGAAATTACAACAGATATGCACAAGTCTTTTAGAGATGAGGCATGGGTTTGTAATATGGGTATATAGTTATTACAGATAAGGTTCGCTTGCGTACCTGCTAAGCGGTATTTAAAAAGTTTTCCCTTATTTTTCCCCTTATTGGGGTGGTAAAGGGTGGTTAACCATAGTATTTAGTGGGTGTTAAAAGTTCGGGAAACCCGTATTTTTGGTGCTAAATGGTTAACAAAAGCTAAAGAAATGCAAAAACTATGGCAATTCAAGTCCTTGTGCCCCTGCCAGAAGAACCTCCGATGCTATGCATCGGAGGTTCTTCAACTAAATCCACCACAGTTTTGCCAAAAGCCACAGGTGTTCAAGGTTATACACGAAAGCTTGTATCCATAAAGAAGGTGTGGTATAATCTTAGGACAGACATAAAGAAATAGGATGAAAGGACGAATTATGGCCCTTTATGAAGTTGTGCGGGAGATCCCCAATTTGTGCCGCAATAATCAGATGCGGGATGTGTTTTTTGACGAGGTGGAGACTGACGATCCGGAGACTTATGTGCGCCAATTTTTAAAGCAGAAGCAAAAGGATATTTCTGTGGACCGGAAACCGGATGGAACAACGGTGGTTTATGCAGTTGCGGATGGCTTGACCCAGAAATTTATCTTTACACCAATATGAAAAGACCGACGGCGGTTAAAAACCATCGTCGGTCAATTTTTATTTTCATGCTGCGCCAGTTATGGCCTAAGGTAAGTAAATGTCATTCCGACTAAGCAATGGGCGTGGAGGGCAGGGGGAATGTTACAGCAGAGGAATGTTATTTTCCCGACAGGTGTGGCGGGTCTCCCGGTCCCACAGGCTGGTCTGGACCTCGCCGATGTGGGCACAGCCAATCAGCAGCATACACAGACGGGACTGACCGATGCCACCGCCGGTGGTAAGGGGGAGGCGATTTTCCAGAAGCATTTTGTGGAAGGGAAGCTCCCTGCGGTGGTTACAGTTTGCGGCGGTTAACTGACGGTCCAGAGCGGCGGGATCTACACGGATACCCATAGAGGAGATTTCAAAGGCAATGCCCAGAAGCTCGTTCCAGAAGATAATGTCGCCGTTCAGTGTCCAGTCGTCATAGTCCGGAGCCCGGTTGCCATGGGGGATTCCGGAGCGCAGTTTGTCGCCGATCTGCATAATAAATACCGTTTTGTGTTCCTTGGCATACAGGTATTCCCGCCGCTCCGGGGTCTCGTTGGGGTACAGGTCTTCCAGTTCCTGAGAGGTAATAAAGCTGACTTGACGGGTCAATGCTACCTTTATTTGAGGGAATGCCTTTTTCAATGCCTCACTGGCATCGCAAATTACATCTACAATGGCCTGTACCGTAGCCTTCAGATACTCTGGGGTTCGGTCTTCCTTTTCGATAATCCGTTCCCAATCCCACTGGTCCACGTAAATAGAGTGGATGTTGTCCAGTTCTTCATCCCGGCGAATGGCGTTCATGTCGGTGTAGAGACCTTCGTGGGAGGCAAAGCCGTACTTTTTCAGAGCCAGCCGCTTCCACTTGGCGAGGGAATGGACCACCTGTGCCTCATCGCCAATGGCAGGCACATCAAAGGAGACTGCCCGCTCCTTGCCGGAAAGATCGTCATTCAGACCGGAGGAGGCCTGAACAAACAGAGGGGCAGATACTCGCTTTAGCTGTAGGTTTTGGGTGAACTCTGTTTGAAATATTTCTTTAGTCAGGGCTATGGCACGCTGTAAATCATAGCTGTTAAGAACAGGTGCGTAGCCCTGGGGGATAATGACCTTATTCATAGCTTTCACTCCCAGGGAAATTTGCATACAGTATACCACGCAATAAGGCATAAGTCAATTTAGAAAAACGGTGCAGGACATTAGTCCTGCACCATTCCGTTTACCGCATTGAGTCCGTAACTGCCGAGAATTGCAACGGGTTTTTCCACATCCTCAGATACCACAGTTACCTCGGGTAAGGTGCAGGGAAGCCCCAAGGCGGTGTACTTACCCCCGGCATAGCCGTGATAGCCCAAAACCTTAACTTTGGTAATGCCCGGCAGCTCCGCTAAGAATTTTGCGATGGCAACGCATTCGTTGTCATTCCAACCCGGAACATAGGGGTAGCGAATCTCTATACGAGCACCTGCTTCACATAACCAGCGCAGGTTCTCCAGAATCAGGGTATTGTCCTGTCCGGTGCAGAGCTTATGTACGTGCGGGTCAATGGCCTTAATGTCATACAGAAAAGTATCCGTGTATGGCAGAATGCGCTCCAGCACCTCCCGGCGGACAAAGCCGCAAGTGTCGATGTCCACGCTGATACCATTGGCGTGCAGTGCTTTTGTCAACGGGATAACAAACTCCGGTTGTGCCAAACATTCGCCGCCGGACAGGGTAATGCCTCCGCCACTGTGCGCATAGAAGGGGCGATCCTGCAAGAGTTTTGCCATTAGTGTCTCTACAGTCCATTTTTGACCGTAGAGCACCCGGGCGGAGCTGGGGCAGTACACAGCACATTCGCCACAGCCACTACAAAGTGTGCGGTCTGTAATTGGACTGCCGTCCTGTATTGTAATGGCTTTTTGAGGGCAGACGCGGGTACATTCGCCGCAGCTTATGCAGGTGGCATCAAAAAAACCGACCTCCGGGGCGAAACCAATACCCTCCGGATTGTGGCACCAAATGCATTTTAAGGGACAGCCCTTCAAGAATACCGTGGTGCGCAGACCGTTGCCGTCATGGACAGCAGTACGTTTTATTGCGCAAATAATGCCGTCCATATCAGACCTCATGCATTTCTGCGCGTTGAATAAATTCATCCTGGTCCCGCTTGCTAAGGTGATTAAACAGTACATTCCAACCGCAACGGCGCACCTGTAGCGAGGGATACAGCTCAGGATGAAGCTGCGCATCCCGCAGGGTCTTGGTATCAAGAATATTGTAGTGAACAGTCTGACCACCGGCCTCCATAAAGGCTTTTAGGGTGGCTATCAGCACATTGACACCGTTGTCGCCCTGGACCATAGAGGCGTGCATATCCATGTCCAGAACCAGACCGTTAACAGCATCCTGACTGGGCAGCTTTGCCAAAGACAGCATGTGTGCGGTAGGACCTTCTTTGTCCATACCAAAGGTGGCACTGGCATTCTGGGAAAGGGTTTGACCGTTAAATCGGCCGTCAGCACTGGCAGCCGTATACTTGCCCCATTCCACACGCCAGTGGATAGATATAATACCCATGCGGTATACGCCGCCTTTAACGTTGGGAACATTGTTGATGTAGGTGGAAATGTGGTTGACCATATCCAGTGCCAATGCATCCACATCAGAATCGTTGGTGCCAAACTTGGGAAACTTGTTCCACACAATACCCTGTAGTACCTCATGACCCTCCCAGTTGTTATCGAGAATAGCAATCAATTCCTGTAGGGATAGTTTTTTGTCTTCGTAGACAAGCTTGCGGATAGCAAACAGAGAGTCAACAGCAGTGGCAAGACCGATCAGGTTTAGGGAGGTGTTGTTGTATTTTGCGGCATAGTCACTATAGACATCGCCGCCTTTTTCTACACAGCTATCCAGCGTGGCACTGAAAAGGGGAGAGGTATGCATACGCTTATATTCTTTTTCGTAGATGTTGGCAATGCGGATGCTTTGCTGGCAGAAATACTTTAGATTGGCAAGAAATGCTGCATACAGCTCGTCAAAGGTTTCAAAGTCTACAGGCTGCTCCAAACCGACCATATTGCCGTTTAGGGCATCTTTGCCACCCTGAAGCGTAACCTCCAGAGCTTTCGCCACACCAATTTTGCCGCCGGAGGAGCAGGGAACCTCCTCACCTCCACTGGCTTCATAGCAGCCTACAATGGAGAAGTCTACTGCGTGTTCATACGCAAGACCTAACTTTACCAGTCCGTCCACAACATTTTGATTGTGGATGAAGACCAACGAGTTGCCGCCATCGCGAATGCACTTCATACACATTGCAAGAAAGTCATCCGGCATATCCGGGGTCCATAATATGTGCAGCTTGGTGTCGGGTAGCTTGGTTTCGGAATAAGCCTGCAGAATTGTGTAGGTCATATCGTTAACCTGGCTGATACCCTTGGCATCGGTGCCGCCCAGCGCAAAAGGCAGATTAGCTGTGGCCTTTAGGGCGTCAATCTCTACCATATACTGCCGGGTCAGAGACCGGACATATTCCATATCCGTTTCTTTTTCGTAGAGTGGTTGCAGTAATTGATCCAGACGACCCATTGTACGGATGTTGGTGGCCTCAAACTCCTGCTGGAGACAGTAGTACAAAAGGGTAAGCTGGAAGCCTTCATACAGATTTCGGGGGGTGCCGGTGGACAAGTGGCGCAGACCCTCGGCCATCCGGGATCTGCCTGCGGCTTGGGCCGCATCAGCAGCACGCAGGGCAAACCGGGATGCGGCATCCAAAACTATTAAAGCAGCTTCTGGGAAGTCCGGATTCATGGGCTCACCGGTGCGGTTGACGATCCGTGCGCGCAGTCCGCCAAGACCCAGGCGAAAGATGTTTTTCCAACCCGGTGCAGTATGCCCGAAATCCGGAAGACCGGAAAAGGCATAATTCTTAGAACCTACTGGTTTTATAGGATCTTTCCAGCCGGCCTCAAAATCCCGCAGACGGCGCACCCAGAAACGCTTGAGAATACGCTCTGCGTAATCTCCGGTCATGGGACGGACGAAAAATTCGTTCTCCTCGGGAACGGCAATGTCGCAGTTATCACAAATGAATGCCATAACCTTTGCGTCTTTGAGCAACACGCTGTCGTCGGCGTTTTGCTGGGAAATTTCCAATGCCCGTTCATAAAGTTCTTGGTATTGCATGCAGGATACCTCCTTGATATGGTTTGCCTGTATGTTAATGCACCGTTTTTATAATGTAAATCCACAAAACGTAAATATTATATAAATCAAAAGTGAAAAAGAATTGCACGTTGCAAAAAATGACGGAATCCTGTATAGTAAAGGTGCTTTTATAGGAGAAAAGGGGGAGATAAAGTGCTGGACATCCGTACAGATGAGTTATATATAAAGGCAATTTTTCGGGTAGTAAAGTCCCGCCTTACACGGCGGCATATTCCATTGGGCAGTCCCCGGTCCGATGAAGGGTTTATTTATACGGTATCCGGAAGCTGCCGGTATGAGATGGAAGATGGACGTGTCTTTGTAGCGCAGCCCGGGGATGTAATGTTCATAAGCCGGGGCGTGGATTACGCTATGGACATTCTGACCGACGAATATCAGTATATCCCCTGTGTGTTTTTGCTTGACACAGACCAACAGTGCCGGAGCATACTGATTCATCCTGACAATACCGCAGTATTTGACGGCCTTTTCCATAAGCTTGCAAAAAAGTACAGTATTGTGGGAGCGGGGCAGAAGCAAGACTGCATGGCTCTTTTGTACCAAATCTTATCTACAATTATGCAGATTGGACAAAAGGAATATATCCCCGGCTCCACCCGCCTGCGGATCGAAAAAGTTCGGGAATATGTTCAGTCCCACATTTCCGACCATACAGTGCGGGTGGCACAGATGGCACAAATGGCGCAGATGAGCGAGGTGCATTTCCGGAAACTTTTTGCCAGTGCTTATCAGATGTCTCCATCGGCATATATCCTGCAGGAAAGAGTGAATTATGCCAAAGAATTGATGACACTCAATGAGCTGCGGTTGGAGGACGTGGCGATCCAATCCGGCTTCTCCTCGCTGGCGCACATGTGCAAGGTGTTTAAATCTGTAACGGGAATCTCTCCAGGTGTATACCGTGCCGGGTTGAAAGTATAATAAAACTGCCTGTTCAAGAAAACCTGAACAGGCAGTTTGTTTTATTCATTAGCCAAAGATTAAAGGTATGAACTGGCAGCACAGCACTACAAAAATCAGTGCCACAGGATAGGTGGCGGCGTAGGCGGTGGCAACAGCCTCTGTCTTGGTAACAGCCATCAGCGTACCCAACGCGGGAGTGGAAGTCATACCGCCGCAGATAGAGCCCAGGGAGCTGAGGACGTCAATTTTGAATACATACACAGACAGGATGTAGCCGATTACCATGGGGACCAGGGTCATCAGGGCTCCCCACAGGAACAGTGCTACGCCCTGCTCGGCCAGAACAGCCAGGAAACCTTGTCCTGCTTCGGTACCGGCACCCATAAGGAACAAGGCAAGACCTACCTCACGGACAACATTTAATGTTTTCTTAGGGACGTCAATGGCAACAGGACCCACATGTGCGCAATGACCAAATACCAGACCGGTGAGCAGAGGACCGCCGGAGGTACCTAGGGAGAACTCTGCGCCGCCCGGCAGGGGAATAACGATTTTGCCGATCAAAACGCCCAGCGCAGCAGCCACAGCAAAAGCCATCAGACCAAACTCATCCAGGTATTTGTACTCCTTTTTCTCCATTGGCTTGCCATCGGCACCGGTAACAGTGTTGGCAGCAGCCAGACGCTCCCGTTCTGCTGCAATGTCAATTTTCAGGAACTTGGGGATGAGCTGTACAAACAGAACAACACCAACGACGCCAAAGGGATAGGCGATACCGTAACCCACAGAGGCCATATCGCTACCGGTTGCCTCAATAGCGGCAGCCAGACCGGGGGTGCTGGTCAGTGCGCCGGACATCATACCGACAGCCAGATCTGTGCCGATGCCGGTAAGCTTCATAATGACAACACAGGTGGCGGCACCGGCAAGAATGATTACAAAGCCCAGAATTACATAGGAAATAGCAGACTTTTTAAAGTTGCGAAAGAATCCGGGGCCGGCAATAAAGCCCACGGCAGTAACAAAACAGATCAGACCAATATTCTTTAGTGCAGAAGGAACCAGCAGTCCAAAATGGCCGAAAATCAGCGCAACAATCAGAATGCCGGAGGTGCCTAGATTCAAACCTTTGATGGTGAAGCTGCCCAGCAGATAACCCAGTGCAGCAATGCAGAAAACAATAACCAGTTCGTTGGTGAAAACAGCTTTGAGAAATTCCAGAATTGCATCCATTTATCTACATCTCCTCAAAAATAGCCACAGGAAAAGGGGAAGGACCCCCTTTTTCTGTAGTCCTATTTATCATTATTTTTCGTGGCGGGCGTACTTGGGCAGGAGCAGGGGAGAAACACCGTCTTCCTTCAGACCGGCATCCTCCAATTCCTTCGCGTAGGTCTGGATATGGTCCAGATTCATCTTACCCAAAGTTACTTCCTTTGCCTTTTTGGCGGCAGCCTTACCGGCGTTGCGGCCGAAGACGATGATGTCCAGCAGAGAGTTACCCATCAGACGGTTGCGGCCATGGATGCCGCCGACAGCCTCACCGGCAACCAACAGATTGGGGATCGCCTTGGTGTAGCCCTCGCCGCCGATCTCAAGACCACCGTTCTGGTAGTGCAGCGTGGGATATACCAGAATCGGGACTTTTCTCATGTCAATGCCGTAGTTTAAGTACATACGGAACATTGCAGGAATTCGCTTTTCAATGGTACCCTCGCCGTGAAGCTGTTCGATCATGGGAGTATCCAGCCAGACACCACTGCCCAGAGGCGTATCTACGCCCTTGCCGTTGGCACATTCACGAATGATAGCAGATGCGGAAACGTCTCTTGTTTCCAGAGGATGCGCATAAGCCTCACCATCTTTGTTGACTAGCATAGCACCGATGGAACGGACCTTCTCTGTAACCAGCGCGCCGAACAGCTGGCTGGGGTAAGCAACACCGGTGGGGTGGTACTGGATGGTATCCTGGTAGAGCAGGGGCGCACCGGCACGGTAGCCCAGAATCAGACCGTCGGCAGTAGCACCGTAGTGATTGGATGTGGGGAAGCCCTGATAGTGCAGTCTGCCGGCACCGCCGGTAGCGATGATGACAGTCTTTGCTTTGGCAACCATGTAGTCGCCGGTTTCCATGTTCAGCAGTACGGCACCGGCTACTTGCCCCTTATCGTCTTTCACCAGTTCCACAGCAGAGGTAAATTCCACAACGGGGATCTGGCGGTTCAGAACCTCATCCCGGACGGTACGCATGATCTCTGCGCCGGAGTAATCCTTGCAGGCGTGCATACGTTTACGGGAGGTACCACCGCCGTGGGTTGTAACCATGGTGCCGTCCTCGTCTTTATCAAACATAACACCCAGGTCGTTCAGCCAACGGATAGCGTCGGGGGCTTCCATAACCAGACGGCGCAGCAGCTCGGGACGGGCAGCAAAGTGGCCGCCGCCGAACGCATCCAGATAGTGCTGCACCGGAGAGTCGTTGGGTTTGTCAGCCGCCTGGATACCGCCTTCAGCCATCATGGTGTTGGCGTCGCCAATTCGCAGTTCGGTAACGATCATAACATTGGCACCGGCTTCGTGAGCCTCAATAGCGGCAGAAGCACCGGCACCACCGCCGCCGATGACCAGGACATCCACATCATAAGCGGGATCCTCCAGGTCGATCTTCTCGTTCAGCAGGCGGCTGTTGGAGTGCAGAAGCCGGGTCAGTTCCACAGGAGCCTTCTGCCCCTTGTTGGGGCCGATCTTGATTTCAGCAAAGCCAGCCTCACGGTAGTCGGGGTGATATTCCTTCAGCAGTTCGCTCTTTTCTTCAGCGGTCATACGGCGGGGTTCTGTGCTCATACGGGCGGCACGGGTAGCTTCCACCTTCTTGATGGATTCCAGCATAGCTTCAGTAAACATTGTAACCCCTCCTTACTTTTCAATGTCGCGGGTGTTGTACAGTTCCTGCATCTCGGTGATGGGCTTCTGCATGATCTGCTCGATGAGCTGATCGTATTCACCACGGTTGATCTCGTCAACGCGGTTGGTCAGATGCTCGGTTTCAGGAGCGATGTACTTGCCGGTCAGACGGCGGGCCAGCAGGCCAACCATGGGATGGGAGATCTCAGCGGGGCAGCGG
>JAZRMP010000051.1:0-20001 GCA_045647705.1 Faecousia sp. | reverse complement strand
AGTAATCTTTGCCATTGTCAACGCAGGTTATGCGGAGGAGGCAATGGATGTGGCACGCAATAACGGTGCCCGTGGCGGTACGATCCTCAATGCCCGTGGCGTTGCCCGGGAAAAGGAGGCTTCCTTTTTTGGTATCACCATCCACGCCGAAAAGGAAATTCTGATGCTGGTTGTGGAAAAATCTGTCCGCAATCCTATTCTCAATGCCCTCTATACCCAGATGGGTATGGACAAAAAGGCGCAGGGTATCGTATTTTCTTTGCCTGTGTCTGATGTGGCAGGCCTTGCCCCCTTACCCGAAACGCAAGAATGATAAAAACCGCACTGTGAATCCACAGTGCGGTTTGTTTTTAAGGTGCGACACAAGTCTGTAAGCCGGGTTCTGTTCTGACAGCCATCTATCTAGTCCCGCAATCGCTCACGGGATCAAGCCGCCTCCTCGAAGCGGTCGGGCAAACCTATATCCTTCTCCACGGCGTTGCTCCGGATAGAGTTTACAGCACCCCGATGTTCCCATGGGGCGGGTGGTCTCTTACACCGCCTTTTCAGCCTTACCGATCATAATGACCGGCGGTATCTTTCTGTTGCACTTGTCCTGGGGTCGCCCCCGGCAGGCGTTACCTGTTATCCTTGCCCTGTGGAGCCCGGACTTTCCTCACCTGGACGCTTTCGCGGTCCAGCCGCGGCTGTCCGACCTGGTCGCGGAAATATTGTACCGCAGGATAGGCGGAATGTCAAATGTCTTGCAAATTCTCCCCCCACAGGATATACTATAAGACAAGAATATAAATTCCTGTTTCTCGGACAGTTCGTCTCACCCTATGTCATTTCGACTAAGCCGTTAGGCGCATGGAGAAATCCGTTACCTTGCAAAGGAATACGGATTCCTCGACTTCGCAACATGCTGTTGCTTCGCTCGGAATGACAAGCAGTAAACTGCTCGTCAAATCGGAATTTGATGGGGTGTATGTATGAAAACACAACTGGATACTTATTTTGAAAATCTTCGGGGGAAGAAGATCGCTGTAGTTGGGCTGGGTGTGAGCAACCGGCCTGTGGTACGAATGCTTCTGGACTATGGCTGTACCGTAACCGGCTGCGACAGAACCCCCAGAGAGCATTTGGACGAGGAAATTCTGGAACTGGAACGCCTTGGTTGCCGGCTGAGCCTGGGGGATACTTATTTGGAGGGTGTGGAGGCAGATGTGGTGTTCCGCACGCCCGGTCTGCACCCGGCAAAACTTGCCACACTACAGGGAGAGAACACGGTGTTTACCAGTGAAATGGGGGCATTTTTTGATGTTTGCCCCTGTAAGATCATTGCCGTAACCGGTTCCGATGGAAAGACCACCACTACCACGCTGATCGCGGAAATGCTGAAAGCTGCCGGCAAGACCGTCTGGCTGGGGGGCAATATCGGTACGCCCCTGCTGCCCCTTTGCAGCAAAATGCAGCCCGGCGATTACGCGGTGGTAGAGCTGAGCTCTTTCCAGCTTATGGATATGCACCGCAGTGCCCACCGTGCAGTGGTAACAAACTTGGCACCCAACCATCTGGATGTTCATAGGGATATGCAGGAGTATGTGGATGCTAAAAAGAATATTTTTGCCTATCAGACACAGGAGGACTATCTGGTTCTGAACGCAGATAATCCGATTACCGTTGACTTTGCAGGTAATGGTATGACCCGCTATTTTGCCCGTGTGGGTAAGACAGACAAAGGGGTGTGCATGGAAGGGGATATGATTTGCCGGGACGGTGTTCCGGTACTGAACAAGAAGGAGATCCTGCTCCCCGGTGAGCACAATGTAGAAAACTACATGGCGGCGATCCTGGCTGTGGAGGGATTGGTTTCTGACGATGTGATTCGCGGCGTTGCCAAGACTTTCGGCGGTGTGGAGCATCGGATCGAGTTGGTGCGGGTGAAGGACGGCGTCCGGTTCTACAACGATTCTATCGCATCTTCTCCCAGCCGCACCACAGCAGGACTTCTGAGCTTCCCGGAAAAGGTGTTGTTGATCGCCGGGGGCTACGATAAGCAGATCCCCTTTGACGATCTTGGACCGGTGATCTGCGACCATGTGAAGACCCTATTTCTCAATGGCGCAACGGCAGAAAAGATCCGCCATGCAGTGGAACAAGCACCCAATTACCGTCCGGGCTTTCCGGAAATTGTGGATTGTGGGGACTTTACAAACGCGGTCAACCGGGCGGCTGAGGCAGCCCAGCAGGGAGATGTGGTGCTGATGAGTCCTGCCTGCGCGGCCTTTGACCAGTTCAAAAATTTTGCCCAACGGGGACAATACTTTAAAAAGCTGATTATGGAGCTGTAATATGAAGATCAATGTACTGACAAAGCAAGCCCGCAAGATTCTGCCTCTTAAATACTGCGGTGCAGTGATCGTGGCAGCAGGCACTGCCTCCCGGATGGGAGGTATCGATAAGGTTATGGCACCCCTTAATGGGGAACCGATGATCGTCAGAACTATCCGTACTTTTCAGGACTGCGATGCCATAAAGGAGATCGTGATCGTAACCCGGCAGGATCTGATCACAAAGATTATGGGGCTTTGTTCCGGTTTTGATAAGGTCCGTGCTGTGGTGGCAGGGGGTAGTAGCCGCCCCGAGTCGGTGCAGGCAGGACTAAACGCCCTGTCCAAAAAGGTGAAGCTGGCAGCGATTCATGATGGCGCAAGACCGTTGATCACATGGCAAGTGATTGACCGCGCGGTCAGAGCCGCCAATACCTATGGTGCCGCAGCCCCCGCAATACCGGTAAAGGATACGATCAAGGTGGTGCGGGGCGGCGTGGTGGCAGCCACACCGGACAGGGGTACTCTCCGGGCTGTCCAAACCCCCCAGATTTTTGATATTGACCTGCTCCGGGGTGCTTTGAAAAAAGCATTGCAGGAGGAGACAACGATCACCGATGACTGTTCTGCCGTAGAAAATATGGGGATGTCTGTGAAGATCGTGGAGGGCGATGAGCGCAACATCAAAGTAACCACGCCTGTGGACTTGAAGATCGCCCAGATGTTTTTGGAGGATGAGATATGAGAATCGGACACGGCTATGATGTACACCGTCTGGTCGCAGGCAGAAAGCTGATCCTAGGCGGTGTGGAAATTCCCTACGCGCTGGGTCTGGACGGACATTCCGATGCGGATGTGCTGCTCCATGCGGTGTCGGATGCGCTGCTGGGCGCGGCGGGGCTTGGGGACATCGGTGTGCATTTTTCCGATACGGATCCTACCTATAAGGGCGCGGATTCCGGCGTTCTTTTGCAGATAGTCGGAGATAAAATTGCCCAAAAGGGGTATCGGGTGAGCAATATTGACGTTACCATGATTGCCCAAAAGCCAAAACTGAGAGAATACATTTCCCAAATGCAGGAGAATATTGCCGCCCGGCTGGGGATCGATCCGGACCGGGTAAATGTAAAGGCAACCACCGAGGAAAAACTGGGTTTTACCGGTGCCGGGGAAGGCATGGCCTGCCACGCTGTATGCCTTCTGGAAGAATAAATAATCGACAGTACAATTCTTTGTTTATCGGGCAGTCTGCTATATAATATCGTAGGGGCGTGCATTGCACGTCCGCAACGGACGACCAATGGTTGCCCCTACAAATAGGATAATCAAATGCACCGACAAATCGAAATTTGACCGTATTCAACACAAATAACGCCTCCCGGGCATAGGTTAGCCCGGGAGGTTTTAATTATGAAATGTTTGATCACCTTCCGCTCTGTAACCCCAGCCCAACGGGCAGAGGGGCTGCTGCGGCGGGCAGGTTTTGAATGCAGCATTCGGCGCACACCCCGTTGGATGGAGGCGCAAGGCTGCGGATATAGCGTTTGGCTGCGAACTTCGGACGTTGCCCGGGCAGTGGCACTTCTGCGCCAGGGGGAGGTTTCTTTCCGGAAGGTCTATCTGCGCCGGGAGAACGGCACCATGGAGGAAATGTCCCTATGATTTATCTGGACAACGGCGCTACCACTTTGCACAAGCCTTTGGGAGTTGCTGATGCTGTGCGCAGGGCAATGTTTACCTGCGCCAATCCGGGCAGGGGAGGCTATCCGGAGGCAATGCTGGCGGCAAAAACCGTATTTGCCTGCCGGCAGAAGGCGGCGGAACTGTTTGATTGTCAGCCGGAACAGGTGGTGTTTACCGCCAACTGCACCCACGGGCTGAATCTTGCTATTTACACGCTGGTAAAGCCCGGTGCCCGGGTGGTGATCTCCGGGTTTGAGCATAACGCAGTTACCCGGCCGTTGCATGCTTTGCAGGCAAAACTGACAGTAGCAGGCAGACGGTTATACGATTGGCAGAATACACTGGAGGAATTTGAGGCGGCACTGCGCCGGGGCGTGGATGTGGCAATATTTACCCATGTGTCCAACGTGTTTGGTTATATTCTTCCGGTGGAGCAAATGGCGGAGCTTTGCAGAACCTACGGCGTACCATTTATCATTGATGCGGCGCAGTCTGCTGGGATTCTGCCGGTGTCGTTAAAGGATACCGGTGCTGATTTTATTGCCATGCCGGGCCACAAGGGGCTGCTCGGTCCCCAGGGGACCGGAATCCTTCTTTGCGCCCGGCTGCCGGAGCCGTTGCTTCGGGGTGGTACGGGCAGCGATTCGGTCCTGCAGAAAATGCCGGATTATCTACCGGACAGGGCAGAAGCGGGAACGTTGAATGTCCCCGGAATTGCGGGACTGAGCGCGGCACTTTCTTACCTGCAAAGGGTGGGCATTGACAGTATTTTCCACCGTGAGCAGCAGGAGGCAAAGCGGGCAGCCCAGGGGCTAAAGGCCATGGGACTGCAGACTTTTTGTGGTCCCCATCAGGCAGGAACCGTCTCCTTTGTCCCCGGGGCAGATTGTGAGACCTTTGCCCAGATGCTTGCAGACCGCAAGATCGCGGTGCGGGCAGGTTTGCATTGTGCGCCCCTTGCCCATGAAAGTGCCGGGACTTTAGAAACCGGCACCGTTCGGGTCAGCTTTGGGCACGATGCGGCTCCGGGACAGACCCAACAGTTTTTGAACGCTGTTTCCGCAGGGATTTCTCAATAAAAATTTTCAATTCCTATTGATATACAGTCCCAAATCAGCTATAATGGTATGGATAATAGGCTAGTTATGCCGCCGGCACAAATGCGAAGGCGAAACGGGGGAAAAGTTGCTATGAACAATCTGCAATCTATAATGGAAAACCTGCCCGGAATGGGTCCGATGGATTTTCTGGATATTATTATTGTTGCCTTTCTGATTTTTAAGCTGCTGCCGATCCTTCGTACTACGGGAACTGCCCGGATCGCCTGGATCGTTGCTGCGGTGATCGTGGTTACATGGCTTTCGGAGCTGTGTGAGCTGTACACGCTGCACTACCTGCTCAGCCAGATGCTGGCAGTAGGTCTGATTGCACTGGTGGTACTGTTCCAGCCGGAACTGCGTCGTACCATCGACCATGTAAGCAACATTAAGTTCAAGGGAATGCTGGGCATCCAGAAGCCCCAGCAGGATATGCTTCCCATCATCGCCCAGACGGTAAAGGCCTGTGAGATTATGGGCAAAGCAAAGATCGGCGCACTGATCGTCTTTGCCCGCACCAACCGGCTGGAAGAATACTTCCGTACCGGAACCTTGATTGACGGTCAGGTTTCCGAGCAGCTTATCCGCAATGTGTTCTTTCCCAGAGCGGCACTTCATGACGGTGCTATGATTATCCGGGATGGAAGGGTTATGGCGGCGGGCTGTGTACTGCCCTTGTCGGAGACCAGTCATCTGAGTGCAGATCTGGGAACCCGGCATCGTGCGGCTGTGGGGATCAGTGAGGTTACAGATGCGGTTACGGTCATCGTCTCGGAGGAGACCGGGGCGATTTCTGTAGCTGTGGGCGGAATGCTGAAGCGTCATCTGGCACCCCAGACCTTGGAAGCACTGCTTCGTAATGAGATGTGCCCGGAGCTGAAAGAGAAGGAAGAGAGCAAAGTCCAGAAGCTGCGCCAGAAATTGTTCAGGAAGAAAGGGGACAATGCAAATGAAGAATAAGCTGCTTACCGCACTGTTGTCCCTGGGGATTGCACTGGGCATGTGGCTGTATGTTGTTACGGTGGTAAGCCCCAATTCCGATAAACAATACCAAAACATTCCTGTGGTTGTGCAGGGAGAGGCGATCTTGCAGGAGCGGGGGCTAATGATTACAGACATGGAGCAGACCTCAGTATCTTTGCAGTTGGAAGGCAACCGCATCGACTTGGATAAGCTCAACAGTACCAATATTACCCTGACAGTGGATGTGTCCAAGATCGCTGAGGCAGGTATCCACAATCTGAGCTTTACCCCCACCTATCCCGGGGATATTTCCAACAATGCCATGACGGTGTTGAAGAAGAATCCCAGTGCCATTACTGTCCATGTGGAGGAGAGGATCAGCAAGGCAGTGCCTGTGGAGATCGATTATGTCGGGACCCTTGCAGAAGGCTACATGGCAGATAAGGAAAATAAAGTCGTTGACTATGAGAGCGTAACCATTACCGGACCCAAATCTGCCGTAGACCAGATTACGATGGCGCGGGTTGGCGTGGATCTGGAAGACAGAAGTGAGAGCATCAGTGGGCAGTTCAACTACGTTCTGTGCAACGAGAAGGGTGAGCCTGTCGATGCCAAGCTGGTAACTACTGACGTGGAGACGGTTACACTTACCCTGAGGATCCTCCGTGTGAAGGAGATCATGCTGACGGTGAATGTTATTGACGGCGGCGGTGCCACCAAGGATACCAGCTCCATTACCATTGAGCCTAAGACCATCCGGATTTCCGGCAGTGATAAGACACTGGAGGGTCTGGAGCATCTGGAGCTGGGCACCATTGAGCTGGGAGATATGCTGGAAGATGCATTGCTCGCATTCCCCATTAAGCTGCCCGAGGGTGTTACCAACGAGACCGGTGTAACTGAGGCTGCGGTGGATGTGCGATTCCCGGACCTTTCCATGAAGACACTGACCGTTGATAACTTCCAAGTCGTCAACGTACCTGCCGGTCTTAATGCAGAGGTAATTACCAGACGTCTGGAGATCCAGATCCGGGGCCCCAAGAGAATCGTGGAGCAGGTGGAAGAAGAGGACATTACCATTGTTGTGGACTTTTCCAACGAGCAAGTGGGTACTGCTACCGTTAAGGCGCAGATCGTGATTGACGCCGAGGGCGTGGGGGCTGTGGGAACCTACAACATCACAGCCACCGTTCAGGAGAAAAAGTAACTATGGAGCAGTGGGTCCGGGTACAGAAGTGTAACGCGGATGGGACTGCCCAGGTGCTGCATGTTCGGCGCAGTGCCTGCTCCGGAGACTGCCATAAATGCTCCGGCTGCGGTGCAGTGGAGCAGGAAATGCTGCTGACCGCCCAAAATCCCATCGGTGCCAGACCGGGGCAGGTGGTAACGATCCGCACACAGTCCGGTCCGGTGCTGGCGGCGGCTGCGGTGCTGTATATCCTGCCACTGGTGCTGTTCTTTGTTGGCTATCTGGCAGGACACCTTGTGGCGGGTGCGGGTGCTCTGGGCGGCTGTCTGGCATTTGCGCTGGGTATTGCAATAGCTGCCATTTATGACCGCCGTGTGGCGCGAAAGCAGAAAACTATATACACCATTACCGGATTTGTATATCCGGAAAAAGGGGATAATGACCTTGATTAAAAGTATGACCGGCTATGGCCGTGCCGTAGAAACAGTAAACGGCAGAGAATTTACCGTAGAGCTGCGCTCTGTGAACAATCGGTATCTGGACTGCTCAGTGCGCCTGCCCAAAATCCTGTCTTTCGGTGAAGATGCAGTAAAGCAGGCAGTGAAGCGGTGGGTGTCCCGGGGCAAGGTAGATGTGTTCATCTCTTTGCGCAGCGAGTCCGGCAGCGACGAGACGAAAGTAAGTCTGAACGCACCTGTTCTGGAGGGGTATCTTACGGCTATGCACCAGATGACTGAGCTGTTCGGCGTAACCGATGACATCAGTGTTTCCACCCTCTCCCGGCTGCCGGAGGTCTTTGTGATTGAAAAGCCGGAGGTAGACGAAGAACAGCTTCTTGCAGATCTGATGTCTGTGGTGCAGAAGGCACTTGCGGGCTATGATGCTATGCGGTGCACCGAAGGGCAGGCACTGGATCAGGATCTTCGGACCCGTGGCAAGACCATTTTGGAATTGGTTTCTCAAGTGGAACAGGGCAATGCCCAGACTGTGGTGGATTACCGGGCACGCCTGGAGGCAAAGCTCAGGGAGATGCTGGAAAACACCGCCATAGACGAGAGCCGTATTTTGACAGAGGCTGCCATTTTTGCTGACAAGGTGGCGGTGGACGAGGAAACGGTTCGCCTGCGAAGCCATCTGGAGCAGATGAATGCCATGCTAACGGCAGGCGGTGCGGTGGGCAGAAAGCTGGACTTCCTGCTTCAGGAAATGAACCGGGAAGCCAACACCATTGGTTCCAAGTGTACCGATGTACGTCTGGCGCGGATCGTGGTGGACATTAAGGCGGAGCTGGAAAAGATTCGGGAACAGACCCAGAACATAGAGTGAGGACAGGATGAAACTAATCAATATCGGATTCGGCAGTCTGGTGGCTGCCACCCGGATCCTGACGATTGTGGAGCCGGATTCGGCACCGATCAAACGTGTGGTGCAGGAGGCACGGGACCGTGGAATGCTGGTGGATGCCTCCTACGGCAGAAAAACAAAGGCCGTGATCCTTATGGATACGGACCATGTGATCCTTTCGGCATTGACCCTCGAGGCTTTGGGTCAGAGATGGGCGGATAAGCAGGGAGAATCCTCTGTGTCTAAGGAGGAGACGGATGGCTAAAGGAAAACTGTTTGTGATTTCCGGTGCTTCCGGCGTGGGCAAAAGCACCGTGCTTGCCAATGTGATGGAGAAGAAACCGGATCTGCGATTTTCTGTTTCCGCTACCACTCGGGCACCCCGCCCCGGAGAGGTGGACGGGCAGAGCTATTACTTTGTAACAAAAGAGAAATTCAAGGATATGATCGATGCCGGGGAATTTCTGGAATACGATGCCCACATGGATAATTATTACGGCACACCCAAGGGGCAGCTTGCGGAAAAGCTGGAAAAGGGCAGTGTGATTCTGGATATTGAGCCCAATGGTGCCTTTGCGGTACGAAGTGCCAGAGAAGATGCGGTGTTGATTTTTGTTGCGCCGCCGTCTCTGGAGGAATTGGAGCGTCGGCTCCGCAGCCGGGGGGATACCCCGGAGGAACAGATCCGTCTGCGGCTGGACAGAGTCCGGTGGGAGATGGAGCAGAGCAAGCAATACGACCATGTTGTGATCAACGACCGGGTAGAAACCTGCGCCGAAGAAATACTAAGGATTATTACCGAATAATTATTGGAGGATACGAATATGCTTTACCCCCCTGTTGCAGATTTGCTGAAAAATGTACAGAGCCGTTACCTGCTGGTGAACGTGGTTGCCCACCGGGCAAGACAGATCGCTTCCACGGCTGAGGAACTTCAGGAGGAACTGCCTGAGAAGCCGGTAACTTTGGCGATTCGCGAGGTGGCTGACGGCAAGCTCAGCGCCACGCTGAAAGAGGAATACAAGAGATAATTTTAAAAACAGGAGGAAGGGCTTATGATCGCAAAGGTTGCTGTAGCTGCGGCGAATTTTGCTATAGACAAGCCCTATTCCTACCGGATCCCCATGGGGATGCACCTGACGCCCGGTATTCGGGTCCAAGTCCCATTCGGCAGGAGCAACCGCCCTACTCAGGGCGTAGTGCTTTCTGTAGAGCCGGGAGACGGGGATGAATTAAAGCCTGTAGCGGTATGCCTGGACGAAAGTGCCGTACTGTCGGATACTATGCTGCGTCTGGCGGCATTTCTGCGTCAGCGATATTTCTGCACTTTTTTTGATGCTGCCCGGGCAATGCTGCCGGCAGGTTTCTGGTTTCAGACAAAAGACCGTTACCAACTGACCGAGGACCGAAGCTGGCAGGAGAAAAAAACCCGCAATGTGCTGGCAGGTAAGCTCTTGCAGACTATTTTGGACTGCGGTGGCGAGGCTGACGGCGAAATGCTGCGAAAGATTGCCGGTTCGGATGAGGAGCTTGAAAAGGCTGTCCACTATCTGACGGGCAAGAAATGGATCCACGGAGAGCGGGCGTTCCTGCGGCGCACCGGGGATAAAACAGAGCGGATCGCCACCCTTGCGGCCTCCTCTGAGGAAGCGATGGCTTATGCAGTGAGCCGCCCCAAATCTGCCGCCATGCAGCGCGCTGTTTTGGAGCTGATGTGCAGCGTGGGCAGTGCTTCTGTGAAGGAGATCTGCTATTTTACCGGTGCCAATACTGCCACGATCAAGCGATTGGCGCAGCTTGGGTATCTGGAGCTGAGCGACCGGGAGGTACTGCGCTGTCAGCAGATCGTTCCGGCGCAGGTAGATACAGATCTGGTGCTGAGCCATCAACAGCAAGCGGCTTTCGATGGCTTGTGCGGACAGATGGACCGACCGGACCCGGGTGCCGCGCTGCTGTACGGAATAACCGGCTCCGGCAAGACGGCGGTGTATATCCGCCTGATTCGGTATGCCCTTGAAAAACAGCAACAAGCCATGCTGCTGGTTCCGGAAATTGCTTTGACACCCCAACTGCTTGGGCTGATGGCTGCCCACTTTGGCGATCGGGTGGCGGTGCTCCACAGCAGTCTGCCTGCCGCCCAGCGTTACGATCATTTTAAGCGGGTGCGTTCCGGAGAGGCTACGGTGATCGTGGGTACTCGCTCGGCGGTGTTTGCCCCCTGTCCCGATCCGGGGCTGATTATCGTGGATGAGGAGCAGGAGCATTCCTATCGCTCGGAAAATTCCCCCCGGTACGATGCCAAGGAAGTGGCGCTGTGGCGGGGAATGAAAGAAAAGGCACTGGTGCTGTTCGGCTCTGCCACACCCAGCATAGAGACGATGTACTATGCAAAGACCGGACGCTATCAGCTTTATACCTTAGACAAACGATACAATGGAAAACCCCTTCCCAAAGTGGAAGTTGTGGATATGCAGGAAGAGCTGAGGAACGGAAATGACCTTTCCGTCAGCAATGCCCTTCGGGATGCCATCGGGCAGACCGCAGAGGAGGGCAGACAGTCTATCCTGTTTTTGAATCGCCGGGGCAACAGCCGCGCATTGGTTTGCGTGGACTGTCGTGAGGCTCCGGAGTGCCCACGGTGCAGTGCAAGCCTGACTTATCACAGCGCAAATGAACGGCTGATGTGCCACTACTGCGGCTACTCCCAACGGGTGTGGCAGCGTTGTAACAAATGTGGCGGTCCACTGAAACGGGTGGGGACCGGCACCCAAAAAGTCCAGCAGGAGCTGTTTGACTTATTTCCGGGGATGGCGGTGGAGCGGATGGATGCAGATACCGTCAGTGCCGCTAACACCCATGAACAGATTTTGGATCGATTCCGCGAAGAAAAGACCCCGGTGTTGGTGGGCACGCAAATGGTCGCAAAGGGGCTGAATTTGCCCAATGTTACCTTGGTGGGTGTTCTGGATGCAGACTTGGGCTTGTACACAGGCAGCTACCGCTCCGCCGAGACCACGTTCAATATGCTGACCCAGGTGGTTGGCAGAGCTGGTCGGGGCGATGCTGAGGGCAGAGCCATGATTCAGACTATGCTGCCGGAACACCGGGTGATTACGCTGGCGGCACAGCAGGATTACGACAGCTTCTATGAAATGGAGTTGCAGCTTCGCAGAGTACAGCTTTGTCCGCCTTTTGGAGACATTGCCGTAGTAACCTTTACCGGGCAGGATGAAGGTCGCCTCTTGCGGGGTGCTGAAAAATTTCGGGACAGCCTGCGCCAATGTCTGCAGCAACCGGACTACGCCCGGACCCAATGCACAGCTCTGGGCCCTGCGCCCTGTCCTGTGCCGAAAATCAATTATAATTACCGTTACCGTCTGACCCTACGCTGCCGCATGGACAATGACCTGCGTACACTGTTGGCGCACCTTTTGCGTCAGTTCTCTCAGGATCGGCAGAACCGAGGCATATCTGCCTTTGTGGACGTAAACGGTTATGACTAGCGTAACCAATGGTTTGGTGGAAGAATTTGGTTAGCGGAAAGGAAAAACCATGGGACTTAGAAAAATTTTGACCCACGAAGAACCGGCATTGCATAAGACCTGTAAACCGGTGGAAAAGTTTGACCAACGGCTTTATACGCTGTTGGACGATATGCGCCAAACGCTGATCGATTCCGGCGGCGTAGGACTGGCTGCTCCCCAGGTGGGAATTTTGCGCCGGGTGGTTCTGGTGGACACCGGTGAAGAAATTCTGGAGCTAGTAAACCCGACCCTTGTGGAGACATCCGGTGAGCAGATCGGCGCGGAGGGCTGCCTGAGTGTGCCGGGGAAGTACGGCCTTGTGAAACGACCCAACTATGCCAAAGTCCGCGCCCAGGACAGAAACGGGCAATGGTATGAGGCGGAAGGGGAAGAAATCATTGCCCGGTGCTTCTGCCATGAGCTGGACCATTTGGACGGCGTTATCTACACCGAAGTGATGGAGCGCTATCTGACGGAGGAAGAGCTGGAAAATTATTAAAACAATCGGAGGAACAGCCATGCGTGTGGTTTTTATGGGAACGCCGGAGATCGCGGCCGCCTGTTTGGAAAGAATAATTGCAGATGGCTTTGATGTTGTGGGTGTTTATACCCAGCCGGACAGACCGAAAAACCGGGGCATGAAGCTGATGTTCTCTCCTGTGAAAGAGGTGGCACTTGCCCACGAAATTCCGGTATTCCAGCCGGAAAGCTTCCGGGAGGACGCTGTGGTGGAGACCCTTCGTGGGTTGAAGCCCGATGTGTGTGCCGTGGTGGCATACGGACGGATTCTGCCCCAGAGGGTGCTGGACATCCCCACCTTTGGGTGTATCAATATTCATGCCAGTCTTTTGCCCTGCTACCGTGGCTCAGCCCCCTATCAATGGGCGGTGCTGGACGGCTTGACCGAAACCGGCGTTTCCGCTATGTATCTGTGCCGGGAGATGGATGCCGGCGATGTGATCGATACGGCAAAGACCCGTATCGACCCCGATGAAACTGCCGGTGAGCTTCTGGAGCGGCTGACGGTGCTGGGGGCGGAGCTTTTGAGCAAGACCCTCTCTCAAATGACTGAAAAGCGGGTCTGCGGTGTGCCTCAGGATTGTTCCAAGGCAACCTACGCCCCCATGCTGGATAAAACCATGAGCCCTATCGATTGGAACAAGACCGCCCGGCAGGTCCACAACCATGTGCGTGGCATGAACCCCTGGCCTGTGGCGACCACAGAGATCGCCGGGAAACGGTTTAAGATCTATACTACGTCGGTGTCCGAGGAAAGTACCGATGCCGCGCCCGGCACCATTCTGGGTCTGACCAAGACCGGACTGCGGGTCGCCTGCGGGGAGGGTGTGGTCGAGATTCGGGTACTCCAGGCGGAGGGCGGCAAACGGATGGCTGCGCCGGATTACTTCCGGGGACACCCTCTGGAGCTGTAAACCGTGGGCGCCAGAGAAACGGCACTGAATGTTCTGATCGCCTGCCGCAAGGACGGTGCTTGGTCAAACAGTGTCTTGAAAGATTATGTTCGCCGGGACGGGCTGGACAGCCGGGATGCAGCCCTGGCAGCCAGACTGTGCTACGGTGTTTTGCAAAATCGGGGCAAGCTGGATTTCTATTTAAAACAGCTTCTTACCGGTAAATTGAAGGATCTGCATCCTGCAGTGCGGGATATTCTGCATCTGGGATTGTATCAGATCTATGAGATGGACAAGATCCCTGCCAATGCTGCGGTGAATGAATCCGTAACCTTGGCAAAGAAATACTGCCGAAAGCTCCGCAATGCTTCCGGTCTTGTCAACGGCGTACTGCGAAATGCGGTGCGTTCCAAGGATACGCTGAAGCAGCCCAAGACCTTAGCAGACCGCTACAGCCATCCCCAGAAACTTATCGATTTGCTGAAAGCCTCGGTGGGAAGTGGGCGGCTGGAGCCAATGCTGGCGGCAAACAATGCCTTTGTCCCCACGGTGGCGCAGGTGAATACCCTGCGTACCACAGTGCAGGAACTGGCGGCTCTGCTGGCTGAGGAGAATGTACAATCCCAGCCCCATCCGTGGCTGTCTGACTGCCTTGTACTTGGGGGCACAGGGGATCTGGAAAAGCTTCAAGCCTTCCAAAAGGGACTGTTTTACATTCAGGATGCAGCCGCAAAGCTTAGCGTTTTGTGTGCAGACCTGGCGGAAAACGCCCGGGTCCTGGACTGCTGCGCCGCACCCGGCGGCAAGAGCTTTGCCGCCGCTATGGCAATGAAAGGTACCGGTACGATCACATCCTGCGACATACATCCCCACAAGATCGATCTGATCCAAAAGGGTGCCGCCCGGCTTGGCATTTCCAATTTGACTGCCCGGGTGCAGGATGCCTCCGGCTTCTGTCCGGCATGGGAAAACACCATGGATGCGGTGATTGCCGATGTGCCTTGTTCCGGCTATGGGATCATTCGCAAAAAGCCCGACATCCGCTACAAGGACCCGGATACGATGAAGGACCTGCCGGCGTTGCAACTGGCGATCTTAAAAAATCAGTCCCGGTATGTAAAGCCCGGCGGTGTATTGCTGTACTCCACCTGTACGCTGCTGCAGCAGGAGAATGAAGGGGTCGTGGAGGCGTTTTTGCAGGAGTCTCCCGATTTCTGCCCGGAGCCATTGAAGCTTCCGGAAATATTTTCTGCCAATACCACCGGCATGCTGACCCTTGTGCCGGGAGAATATGACACGGACGGCTTCTTTATCTGCCGTCTGCGGAGAAAACCATGAACGACCATATCAAATCCAAGACCTTGGGTGAGATGGAGCATCTGTTTAAGGACCTGGGGCAGCCTGCCTTTCGGGCAAAACAGGTGTATTCCTGGCTGCATAAAGGCGTTGGCAGTTATGGGGAAATGACCAATCTCCCCAAAGCTCTGCGGGAAACCCTGGAACAGCATTATCCCATCACACCGCCCAAGCCTGTCCGTAAGCAGGAGTCCCAAAAGGACGGCACAATTAAATACCTGTGGGAGCTATCCGACGGCAACTGTGTGGAAACGGTGCTGATGCGTTACCATTACGGCAATACCGTCTGCATTTCCACAGAGGTAGGCTGCCGTATGGGCTGTGCCTTCTGCGCCTCCACCCTTGGGGGATTGGTGCGGCGGCTGGAGCCTTTTGAGATGCTGGGCCAGGTGCTGTTTACCCAGGTGGATTCCGGACTGCCGGTATCTCACATCGTGCTGATGGGCATTGGAGAGCCACTGGATAACTTTGACAATGTGATGCGCTTTTTGGAGCTGGTGAACAGCCCGGAAGGAATGAATATTTCCATGCGCCACATCAGCCTGTCAACCTGCGGTCTTGTCCCTGGGATCGACAAGCTGGCAGAAAGAAAACTGCAACTGACCCTCTCGGTGTCGCTGCACGCCCCTACGGACGAGGTGAGAAATACCATCATGCCGGTGAACAAAGCCTATGATACAGAGGCACTTTTGCAGGCGTGCCGGCGGTATTACGATAAGACCGGTCGTCGTATTTCCTTTGAATATGCCATGATCAACGGTGTGAATGACACGGAGGAGGCGGCAAAAACCCTGCTGAAACGGCTGAAGGGTCTGCCTGCCCATATCAATCTGATTCCTCTGAACCATGTGGAGGAAAGTCCACTAAAGCCAAGCACCCGTCAGGCGGTAATGCGATTCCAGCAGATCCTGGAGCAGGGGGGTGTACCGGCAACAGTACGCCGGACGCTTGGCAGCGACATTGATGCTTCCTGCGGCCAACTTCGCAGAAAATATACAAAACAGACGGAAGGAGTGTAGCCGTATGCAATATTGGGGGATCACAGACCCCGGCTGTATCCGAACACAAAACCAGGATGCCTACCAGGTTGAAGTTCTGGGCAGAAACGCGCTGTTGTGCGTGGTCTGCGACGGCATGGGCGGTGCCAAATCCGGCAACGTTGCCAGCAATCTTGCGGTGGATGTGTTTGTACAGGAGGTCAAACGAACCTGGGTGCCGGATATGGACCCGGAAAAGGCAGACCAGATGCTGCGCAATGCCATTAAACTGACCAATTTTACGGTCCACGATCAGGCAAGGCAGTTTGAGGAATTTGCCGGTATGGGCACCACACTTGTGGCGGTGCTTGTGCAGGGGAAATTCACCACAGTGGTAAATGTGGGCGATAGCCGTGCCTACAGTGTCAAGAGTGATGGTGTTCGTCAACTCACTACGGACCATTCCCTTGTTCAGATGATGGTTGCCCGGGGAGAGCTGACCCCGGAGCAGGCCAGATGCTATCCCGGAAAAAATCTGATTACCCGTGCTATCGGTACGGAATCTGCGGTGGAATGCGATATTATCCATCGTCGGATGGAGGGTGGCGAATGCCTGCTCCTTTGCACCGACGGTCTGAGCAATCTTGTGGACGAACAGGAGATGCTATTTGAAGTAGTTCACGGATTGAACAAGCAGAGCAGTTGTGAACGGTTGCTGGAAATCGCAAAAAACCGGGGAGCGCCGGATAATGTTACCTGCGTTCTGATTCAAATTTGATTCCAAGGAGTAATCTGAGTATGGATAAGTATATTGGACGCCTGCTGGACAACCGGTACGAAATTCTTGAAGTTATCGGAACCGGCGGCATGGCGGTTGTATATAAAGCACGCTGCCACAGACTGAACCGTCTTGTGGCGATCAAGATTCTGAAGGACGACTATCTGGAGGACGAGGAGTTCCGCCGCCGGTTTCATTCGGAGAGCCAGGCTGTCGCTATGTTGGGACATCCCAACATTGTCTCCATCTATGACGTTTCCACCTCCATTACTGCCGACTATATCGTTATGGAACTGATCGACGGTATTACACTTAAGCAGTACATGGAGAAGAAGGGCGTTCTGAACTGGAAGGAGACACTCCATTTTGCCATCCAAATTGCCAAGGCGTTGGATCACGCCCACAGCAAGGGTATCGTTCACCGGGACATTAAGCCTCACAATGTGATGGTGCTGAAAAATGGCTCTGTGAAGGTTACGGACTTTGGTATTGCCCGGATGATGTCCAAGGGCAACACCCTGACCAAGGAAGCATTGGGGTCTGTGCATTACATATCCCCTGAGCAGGCCAAGGGCGGCAGAGTGGATAACCGTTCTGACATCTACTCTCTGGGTGTTGTCATGTATGAAATGATGAGTGGCAGACCGCCTTATGACGGAGAATCCCCTGTGGCGGTGGCGATCCAGCATATCAACGGCGGTGCGGTAATGCCGTCTACTTTGAATCCCAACATCCCCGGCGGTCTGGAGCAAATTATTATGAGGGCTATGGCTCACGAGCCGGGAGACCGGTATACTACCGCAGCCCAGATGTTGGCAGATATGGATGAATTTCGTAAAAACCCTGCCATTCTCTTTGACTATAACATCCCTCCCACCGACGATGTTACCAAGCTCCAGAAGCCTCCGTTGACCCTTGAAACGGAGACACAGGAGAGCATTGCCGACCGGGTGGAGCGGAGAAAGACGGATATTTCTGAGCTTCCGCAACGGCGTAAATCCAACGAAGCAGCCCGGGGAGGCAAACGGAAATCGGACTCCAGAGGCAAAAAGACGGAGCAAGGCAAGGGGAATGCAGCAACGATTGCCATTATTGCCTGTTCGGCAGTTATGGTCATTGCCATTGTAATTTTCCTGTTCGTATTGTTTAGCGACGGTGCCGGTTCCAAGCCACAGCTTGTGGAAGTTCCTTCTCTTGTAGGACAGCAATTTGAACAGCTTCCTGTGTACGAGGATTTTGTCATTGAAAAGAAGGAAGAGTATGACGATACCTACCCTGCCGGTGAAATTATTGAGCAGAAACCCGATGCCGGAGTGCAGCTTCAGAAAGGGCAGTCCATCTGGGTCGTGGTCAGCAAGGGGGAAGCACCTAAGGTAATTCAGATGCCCAATGTAATCAACTGGGAACTTTCTCAGGCAGAGCGGGCACTGAACAATCTGAGTCTGAATTTGCAGATCGATGTTGAGGAAGAATTTAATGATTCCGTTCCCAAGGGCAGTGTGATCCGCTCGGAGCCTATGGCACAGACCGAGCTGTCTGCTGACCAAAAGATTACGCTCTATGTGAGCATGGGCGCGGAAATCAAGACATCCAGTATGCCTGATGTGATCGGTGATAAGAAGGACAGTGCCATGAGGGTGCTGGACAGCCAGGAGCTTGATCTGGATGTGCAGATCGAGGAAATTTATGATTCCGTGGTTGCCGAAGGCGATGTGGTCCGTACCGAGCCCGTGGCCCGCGAGGAACTGAAGACCGGCCAGAAAGTAACCCTGTTCGTAAGTAAGGGTCCCCAGCTTGTCCAGATTAAAAGGCTGGCAGGTCTGTCTGTAGATGCGGCTGTGTCCATTCTCAAAGATGACGGCTTCAGCAACTACGAAATCGACCCGGTGGACAGCGATGAACCCAAGGATACGATCATTGAACTGAAAAACGGCGACAAGGTACTTCAGCCCGGTGATAGTGTGGATGTAAATGCGAAGATTATTCTGTGTGTTTCCAAGGGTCTCAAGGACGATCCACAGGTCAAGAAGGATGTGGTTATCAACCTTCGTGGCAGCACCGCTACCGGAGAGTGCCAGGTGGTCATCACCCGGGACGGAAATGAAGTCTACCGTGGCACTGTTGCCCAGGGTGTGGATCAGATTACACTGAAGGATCAGATAGGTCTGGGCACGGTATACTATGAAGTGATCATTGCCGATGAAGGCTGGATAGAGAAGGTGTCTTTTTGATTGAAAGAAGATCCGGACGGATCGTCCGCAGTCTTAGTGGTTTCTACGATGTTCAGACAGATGCCGGTGTAATCACCTGCCGGGGCAGAGGGGTCCTGCGTAAAAACGGCGAAAGCCCCCTCACCGGCGATAAGGTGGAAATCTCCGTGGAAAAGGGCAAAGGGATGGTGGAAAAGCTGCTGCCCCGAAAGAACCGCTTTGTGCGCCCGGCAGTGGCGAATGTGGATGCGCTGGTGATTTTTGCGGCCAATGTAAACCCGGTAACAGAACCTTTTCTGATTGACCGGGTGGCGGCCATTGCCGCAGACCAGGAGGTGCCGGTGTATATCTGCATCAATAAGTGCGATCTGGATCCGGCTGTGGACCTGGCTCGGATCTATGATGCCGCCGGATTCCCGGTGATCCGTGCCAGTGCGGAAACCGGAGAGGGCGTAGAAGAATTGCGGAAGCTTTTGCAGGGCAAGCTCACTGCCTTTACCGGAAATACCGGCGTGGGCAAGAGCAGTATGCTCAATGCCCTCTGTCCGTCTCTGGAGCTTGCTACCGGCGAGGTTTCGGAGAAGCTGGGCAGAGGGAGGCATACCACCCGGCATGTGGAGTTGTACAGTCTGGGTGGGGATACCTTTGTGGCAGATACCCCGGGTTTTTCCTCTTTTGACACAGACCAGATGGATGTGCTGCTGAAGGAAAATCTCCAGTATGCCTTTCCTGATCTTGCGCCTTATTTGGGGAAGTGCCAGTTCCATGACTGTACTCACAGAAAGGAGCCGGGCTGCTGCGTCCGCCAAGGAGTGGAGGCCGGAGCGGTGGAAAAGACGCGGTATGACAGCTACCTGCGCCTTTATGAAAAGGCAGAGCAGATCAAGCTCTGGGAACGGAAATAAGATCTGCCCGGAAGGAATACCTTCCGGGCAGGTTTTGCTTATATCGCACTTTCCCAATAGAGCAGCTATCATCCCCCACCCACTTCCCAAAAAGTCAAATTCCGATTTGTCGGGCAGTTGTGTGCGGCGTGCACCCGTACCTTCCCCCGGGGGGAAGGTGGCTCCGCGTAAGCGGAGTCGGATGAGGAAAGCGGGCAATAATCTTGAATTATATGTGTATTACCAGACTTTTTCCGCTCTTCAGATTTCGC
>JAZRMP010000050.1:0-3156 GCA_045647705.1 Faecousia sp. | reverse complement strand
TGGACAAGCCAGGATGTTGTCAGCAAGCTCCGGGGCGTATTACAGACCCGGCGAATTGGCCACGGCGGGACATTAGACCCTATGGCAACCGGCGTGTTGCCGGTTTTTGTGGGCAGAGCCACCCGGGCTGTGGAATTTTTTGAACACGCGGAAAAAACCTACGAAGCGACTCTGCGACTGGGAATGACCACCGACACCGAGGACATTACCGGCACGGTTCTGTCCCAGCAGGAGGTATCAGTCTCCCGGGAACAGATGAAATCTGCGTTGGAACCGTTCCGGGGGCAGATCCAGCAGGTCCCCCCTATGTACTCGGCGTTGAAAGTGGGCGGTCAAAAGCTTTACGACCTTGCCAGGAAAGGTAAGGAGGTGGAGCGTCCTGCCCGGACCGTTACCATCCACCGACTGGAATGTCTAGAATTTTCCGGGCAGACTGCAAAACTACTAGTCCACTGCTCCAAAGGTACTTATATCCGCACCCTTTGCAAGGATATTGGTCAGACGCTGGGCTGCGGCGGCTGTATGGAAAGCCTTCGCAGAGTTGCCGCCGGTGGGTACACCATTGATAAAGCCATCCCGCTTAAAGCGCTGGCAGACCACCCCAACCCGGAAAGCTGCCTGATGCCCATTGACAGCATGTTCACTGAGTACGAAGGAATAACCTTGACAGAAAAACAGGCACTGCGTTGTCGAAACGGCAACAGCTTTTCCATCGACCTGCCCGACGGCAACTACCGCGCCTATAGCCCCGAGGGGGAATTTCTGATGCTGGCTAAGGTTGTGTCCGGCGTTATGTCAACTATTAAATCCTTTTTTGAAGTAACATAAATTTCGATTTGTCCGTGAGCTTACCGTGCAACATCGTAGGGGGCGGCGCCTTCGACGCCCCGTCTACATGTACAGACAACCACCGGCGGGACGTCCAGGGGCCGTCCCCTATAAAGCAACAATTTGTAATATACACAGGTATTGCCTATGAATAAAAAAACAATTTATGCTCTGGGGTTTTTTGACGGAGTCCATCTGGGCCATCAGGCGTTATTGTGCGCCTGCCGGGAGTTAGCAGATACCACGGATGCAAAAGCAGGGGTAGTAACGTTTACTTCCCATCCGGATACTCTGGTTTTTGGAAACTCCCCCGGTCTGATCAACACCCCGGAGGACCGTTCTCAACTGCTGAAACAATATGGAGCGGAACGGATCGTGGCTCTGCCCTTTGACCGGGAGCTGATGAATATGCCTTGGAAGAGCTTTTTTCGGCTGCTGAAAGAAAAATACGCTGCCGCAGGCGTCGTCTGCGGTGAGGACTTCCGTTTTGGCAAAGGCGGTAAGGGAACTGCAATCCTTTTGCAGCAGGCCTGCCGGGTGGCAGACCTGCCCTGCCGGGTGGTCCCTGCCCAAAAACTGGACGGTATCACCGTTTCCTCCACCTACATCCGCACCCTTTTGCAGGCGGGCAATATGGAAACGGCAGTCCGTTTTCTGGGGCATCCTCATATTCTTTCCGGCACAGTGGTCGCCGGCAGAGGTCTGGGCCATACCATAGGCATTCCCACTGCCAATATGCTTTTGCCGGAGGAATTGACGCAGCCCAAGCTGGGCGTGTATGCCGGCTGCGCTACGGTTGAGGGAAAGACCTACCCTGCTGTTACCAATATCGGCTGCCGACCCACGGTGGGCGGTCATCAGGTCCGGGCAGAAAGCTGGCTTCTGGATTTTGACGGAGAGCTGTATGGCAAAGTGCTCGGCCTGCGCCTATACGCATTTCTGCGGCCGGAGCAAAGATTCGATTCGCTGGAAGAATTACAGGCAGAGATTCAGAAAAACGCAGTCCAAACCCGCAAAATTTTGGAAAAATAACGAAATTTTTTCTTTACATTTGGGAAAACTTGTGTTAAGATGGTCAGGCTGACTATGGTCAGTATGCCCTTTGCTAGGTTCTGGGACGACACCGACCCAATACTTGGCTTGGGGGAAATATTATGAAAGGTGGAAAAAACTATGATTCTGAAGGAAAAGAAGACTCAGGTCATCCTGGAGAACGCTAACCATGAGGGCGATACCGGTTCTCCCGAGGTACAGATTGCAATTCTGCCCGCTCGTATCAACGAGCTGACTGAGCACCTGCGTGAGCACAAGCACGACAACCACTCGCGTCGTGGTCTGCTGATGATGGTTGGTAAGCGCCGTAACATGCTGGACTATCTGGCAAAGAAGGACATCAACCGTTACCGTGCGATCATTGCCAAGCTGGGTATCCGTAAGTAAGTTGAAACAAGGGGCGACGGATACCGTCGCCCCTATTTCACAGCCAATCTTTTGCTGTATTTATACGCATACTCGGGAGATACTTTAGCAGTTGAATGGGCTGTCGAACTTTCGACATTCGATTCAAGTGCTAAAACCTCCCGAACCAAACACAAAATTAGGAGGTATATACAAATGATTACTCGCAAGCAGTATCCCAACCATCACGTATACGAGATGGAAATTGGCGGCCGTCCCTTTACTGTGGAGACCGGTCTGGTTGCCGAGCTGGCAAATGCCGAGTGCATCTGCCGTTACGGCGACACCGTGGTGCTGACTACCTGCACCTGCAACCCCATCCCCAAGGCTGGCATCGACTACTTCCCTCTGACCATTGAGTTTGAGGAGAGAATGTACGCTGTGGGCCGTATTCCCGGCTCTTTCAACCGTCGTGAGGGTAAGCCCTCTGACCGTGGCATTTTGAACAGCCGTATCATCGACCGTCCCATGCGTCCCCTGTTCGACGAGGAACTGCGTAACGACACTGTTGTTACCTGCACCGTCCTGGCAAACGACTACGAAAATCCCGTAGAAATTGTTGCCTCGCTGGGCGCATCCATTGCCATCGCTTCTTCTGATGTGCCTTGGAACGGACCTGTTGCCACCACCAACGTGGCACACCTGGGCGACAAGTATATTATCAACCCCTCCGCCGATGAGCGTGAGGCCTGCGATTGCTTCGTGTGCATTTCTTCCACCTTTGAGAAGGTCGTCATGATCGAGACCGAGGCCACCGAGGCTCCCGAAGCCATCGTTTACGAGTCCATCCGCATCGCTCACGAGACCAACATGGAGATCGTCAAGTTCATCAACGGTATCGTTGCTGAGATCGGCAAGCCCAAGTTCACC
>JAZRMP010000049.1:0-31934 GCA_045647705.1 Faecousia sp. | reverse complement strand
ATCTCATCGATAAAGATAATCGCAGGCGCAGCTTTCTTTGCCTGGTCAAACAAATCCCGGACACGGCTGGCGCCGACGCCCACGTACATCTCCATGAAATCCGAGCCGGAAATAGAAAGGAACTGCACATCTGCCTCCCCTGCTACCGCCCGGGCAAGGAGTGTCTTGCCGGTACCCGGAGGGCCGGAAAGCAACATGCCATGGGGGATCCGGGCACCAATGGCTGTAAACTTCTCCGGATCCCGGAGAAAATCCACCACTTCCTGCAATTCCCGCTTTTCCTCGTCAACGCCTGCCACATCCTCAAAGGTTACTTTCTTGTTTTCCGGAAGACCGTTGACTGTGCGTGCTTTTCCGAAGTTATTCATGGGATTGTTGCTGTTTGCCCTGCCGACCAGCAGCAACCACAAAACGATCAGCACTAACCCCGCAAGGATAATGGGCAGAATGTAGTCAAAGGGAGAGGACTCCTCTCGTGGTACAAAGTCATAACTCTCCAGTATGCCGGCAGAATACTGTTTCTGGAAAATTTCCTGCATCTGCTGGTGAAACCCCTCGGGATCAGCAAGGGGTGCCTTCATAGAAGTCCTGCCGTTAAACTCGCTGTGCAGGACTAAATAAATGTCGTTCTCCTCCACGACAAAGCTGCGTACCTGCTCCTTGTTGAACAGATCAACAATTTGGGAATAGGATAGCTGATCGCTGTTATCAGAGAACAGACCCAGCATCACAGAAAATGCAGCCACCAAAACTACGACATACAAAATCAAAGTAAATATTTTGCGCTTTTTCAATTGGTTCTCTCCTTATTGATAGGCTTCCGGCTTTAGAATGCCAACATAGGGCAGATTGCGGTAATGCTCACTAAAGTCCAGACCGTAACCTACTACAAACTCATTGGGAATCACAAAACCAGTATAATCAGGCTTTACCGTAACCGCAGGATTACGCCGCTCAGGCTTGTCCAACAGGGTACAAATCTTTAATGAAGCAGGCTTCTTATCTAGCAAATGCTTATAAGTAAACTCAAGGGAGTTACCGGTATCAAAAATATCTTCCAGAATCACCACATGGCGATCCTTCAGATCCACAGAAACATCTCGCTTGACTATCATCTGGCTTGATGATGTTCCCTGATAGGAGGATAACCACATAAAATCAATCTGACAGGGGATGTTGATCCACTTCATCATATCGCCAAAGAACACTACAACACCCTTCAGTACACCAACAAACACAGGATCCTTATCTGCATATTCCCGTGAAAGCTGTGCGGCCAGTTCCTTGACCTTATCCTGTATCTGCTTCTCGGTCAAAAGTACCTGCTTTATATTTTTCTCCATTTTCTTCCTCCCAATAATAGCTATCTGTATTTATAGTTGGGTGAAACGGATCCGGACTGCCGGAAATGTATCGGCTGTTCTGTCCAAATTAGATCCAATGCCATAAACGCCCAAAATTCCTTTTTCGTCGGCAACCACAGGAATCTTATTCCTCTGAGATACAGGAATCTTGCGGTCAATGAATAACTTCTTTAATTCCTTTGTTCCGCCGCTCAGCCGCATGGTGTCTCCCGGCTGACGGGAACGGATTACAACTTGTCCCACCGGATGAACTGTAAAACATTCAACGCTATTACAAGCCTGCTGTGTGGTATCGCACTGCACCCGCACACCCCATTGTTCCAGAATCTGTTCCGATTCCGGCTGTAAAATTACCGTTACAGGAGCATCCTCCTGTGTCAGCGTTTCCAGACGGTCGTAATTTCTCGCAATCACAACACCGCCGGGAAAATCTGCTCTTGCGGAGGGCTTATGGGAAAAAATCAATCCTTCCACACGGGAAATATGCTCAGCTTCCGGTTCCGGAACACCGGATTGCCGCAAAAAGCTAGAAATCCATCGGTTTCGCAGTGCCGGCTGCATTTTCCGAAGC
The DNA here is from genome assembly GCA_045647705.1 of Faecousia sp. GTDB lineage: Bacteria > Bacillota > Clostridia > Oscillospirales > Oscillospiraceae > Faecousia. The sequence continues at coordinate 29,999 of JAZRMP010000049.1, read as the reverse complement.
TGGGAAATGTCAGGCATGGATGGCCGGATTGCAAACTCTGTCAGTGCTTCCTCATCCAGACGAAGACGCTGAGCCATATTGGATAATTTTTCCGCAAATTTGGGGTTTTCATGCCGCAGCAAGGGCATCACATGGTGGCGGATACGGTTACGCAGGAATGCATCTGTCTCATTGGAGCTGTCCAGGATATAGCTGAGATGGTACTCCTCAAGAAACGCCTCGACCTCCTGCCGGGTAATCCCCAGCATGGGACGAATCAGCTTGCCATTGACCGGCGTAATGCCGCCAAGCCCTTTCAACCCTGTCCCCCGGACCAGATGCATCAGCACAGTTTCCGCGTTGTCATCCGCAGTATGGGCCGTAGCGATCTTGCCGTCAAGTTCCGTGAGAAAACGATACCTTGCATCTCTTGCCGCAGCCTCCAAGCCTTTCTTTCCGGACACGACTTTTCCGTTACCTATCGCCAGTTCAATACCGCAGCCAGCACAAAAATCCCGTACAAACTGTTCATCCCTGTCCGATTCTCCGCCACGTAGGTGATGGTTAAAGTGGGCAGCAGATAAGGTAATCTTCAGCTTGTCCCGCAGAAGATAAAAGGCAAATACCAGTGCCACCGAATCGGCACCTCCCGAAACCGCGCAAACCACGTGATCCCCGGGACTGACCATATCATAACGGTGCAGAAACTGTTCCAGCTTATTCAGCATGCTTCCACTCCAGGTCCGTAAATGTTGTAAACTGTGGCAGCCATTGTAATTTTACCGTGCCTATTTCACCATGACGGTTTTTGGCAACAATGCACTCCGCAATATTCTTTTCTTCCGTGTTAGGATTATAATAATCATCACGATATAGCATCATAACGCTGTCTGCATCCTGCTCAATAGAGCCGGATTCTCGAAGTTCGGAAAGCATAGGACGCTTATCCGCACGCCCCTCCGCACCACGGTTCAACTGGCTCAGGCAGATTACCGGAACATTCAATTCCTTTGCCATGACTTTCAATGCCCGGGAAATATCGCTGACCACAGTAACACGGTTGTCGCTGGGCCTGCTGTTGCCCGAGCCCTGCATAAGCTGCAGATAGTCAATGACCACCAAACCTAAGTTCTCCAGACGGCGGCACTTGGCAAGCATTTCCGCAACGGTAATACCGCCATTATCATCCACGCGAATATCTGTCTGGCTCAATGCAGCAGAAGCCATGCAGAGCTTACTCCATTCATCTTCTGAGAGTTTTCCTGTTGCCATCTTCTGACTGTCCACAAAGCTCTCGCCGGACAGCAGACGCATAGCCAACTCCTCCCGGGACATTTCCAAAGAGAAAAATGCTACTGTCTTTTTGTACTTCTTGGCTACATTCACACCAATGTTCAGTGCCAATGCCGTTTTACCCATAGCAGGACGGGCAGCAATCAACAGAAGATTTCCCTTATTTAAGCCGTTGATCTTGCTGTCCAAGTCCCGTAAGCCGGTAGAAAGGCCGGGGATTGCGGAATCAGATTGGCTCAACTCTGTCAGGCGGTCAAAGACTTTCAGAAGTGTGGTGCCGATATGCTCCAAGGATTCTCCCCGTTCGCCTTTCCGCAGAGCATAAATCTTTTTCTCCGCACTTTCCAATATTTCGGCAGGGGTTCCCACTTGCTCATAGACAGAATCGGAAATATCCGATGCCGCATCTGCAAGGCTGCGAAGCATAGCCTTTTCTTTCACAATATTGGCATAGCGCACAGCATTTGCAGCGGTGGGTGTGATCTCCATAAGCTGGAGGATGTAACTGCGGGAATCCTCTCTGTGGACACCCAGCTCCTTCATTTTATCCAGAACCGTAACCGGGTCAATGGTTTGGGAGAAATTGAACATAGTATACATGGTCTCATAGATCTCCCGGTTCTGCTGCAAATGAAAATCCTCGGGACGCAAAATGCCGATTACATCTGTATGGCATCGGTCATCAATCAGCATAGAGCCTAAAACCGCCTGCTCCGCTTCCAACGATTGGGGAAGCCGCTTTGCAATCAGTTCCTCATCCATGGGGATTCTCCTTTCTCGGTCGAATACTTTCTATCAAGTCTCTTCAATCTTAACTGTCAGAGGCGCGGTGATCTCATATCCCAGTTTGCACTGGACGGTATAGGTGCCCACACTTTTGATCTGGTCAGCAATGACGATCTTGCGCTTATCCAACACAATACCGGATTTTGCCTTCAGCGCATCCGCGATCTCCTGGTTGGTAACAGAGCCAAACAATCTGCCTGCCCCACCGCCCTTAGCGGTAACTACCAGGGTCATTTCCCGCAGCTTCTTGGAAATCTCCAATGCCTCCGCGCGTTCCTTGGCTGCCTTCTCTGCTGCCGCCTTGTCATTCATTTTTTTAGTGTTCACAGCGTCAGTAGTAGCCTCCACTGCCAGTTTCCGGGGCAGAAGATAATTTCTTGCATAGCCGTCAGAAATCTCCAGCATTTGCCCCTTCTTGCCTTTCCCCTTCACATCCTGAAGTAAAATCACTTTCATATTGTTCTCTCCTTATGATTCGTAATATTGGTCAATGGATGCCACCAGCTTATCCAGCACTTCCTTCACGGAACTTCCTTGGATCTGGGCGCCTGCCGTTGCCGTATTGCCGCCGCCGCCGAGTGGCTCCAAAATCATTTGCACGTTTGTATTTCCCAGAGAACGTCCGGAAATAACCACCTGGTCCCCATCCGGGTACAGCACAAAGGATGCTGCAATACCTGAAATGTTCAAAAGCTCATCCGCCGCTTGGGCAGCCAAAGAGCGGGATGTGCTGCTGTTCAAAGGCGCAATAGCAATGTCCTGATGATACAGCCGGGCGGATTTGACGATTTGGTACTTTGCCATCGTGTTCTGAAAGTCGCTTTGCATAAGCTTTTTGACCTCCACCGTATCCGCACCCAACTGTCGCAAGAAGGCTGCCGCCTCAAAGGTACGTTCGCCGGTACGGACATTAAAGCTCTTGGTATCCAGAATGATACCCGCCATCAGAGACTTTGCCTCAATGGGCAGGACATCCTTCTTTTCCACAGCGTATTCAAGAAGCTCCGTTACCAACTCTGCCGTAGAGGACGCATAGGGTTCATGGAAGTTCACAACAACCGATTTTATATAATCTGCTGCCCGTCGGTGATGGTCCACAACACAAACCCTTGGCACAGATTCCAGCAAAGGCCGGGACTCCACCTGATCCGGGCGATTGGTATCCACCACGACCAGGGTGCTACGGCTGTCGCTCTGCAACAAGGCCTCCTGTGCGGAAATAAACACATTCCTGTACTCCGGCTCGCGGCAAATCTCTTCGATCAGATTTCCCGCCGCATTGTTTTCCAGGTCGATAACAATATGGGCCGGTTTTCCCTTCTTGCGGCACAAACAGGCAATACCCATAGCCGCACCCACTGCATCCAAATCTGCCGTCTTATGCCCCATAATGAACACCTGACTGCTCTGGCCGATCAGCTCCATCATAGAGTTTGCTGTTACACGGGAACGCACCTTGCTGCGATGGTCTGCCTCCTTAGCGCGGCCACCATAGAAGTTGAAGTTTACACGGTCTTTGACAACCGCCTGGTCGCCGCCACGGCTCAGTGCCATTTCAATGGCAAGTGCCGCAAAATCATAGCCTTCCTCAAAGGTGGCACCGTCAACACCCAAACCGAAGGAAATGGATGCTGCCAAGCCGGAAGGTGCAGTAATTTCATGGATTTCCTCCAGAATAGAGAATTTTCCATCCATCGCATGCTTCAAATCCCGCTTTTCAAAGACCAGCAGGAAACGATTCTTCTCCAGCCGGCGCAAAAGGCCACGATACCCCTGTGCCCATTTAAGAATCGTATTATTCAGCCGTGCGTTCAGACCCGAAACCGCCGCTTCCGTCATATTGCGGGTAAGTTCGTCGTAGTTATCCACTAAGATAATCGATACCACCGGGCGGGAGCGCACGTACTCATCGCGCACCTGGTAAAGCTCTGTTAAGTCCGCAAAGTACAAGACACCAAGGGGAACATTGCCTGTTTCTGTGGCGTGGATAACCGTCCCATACACCCGACATCTGCGATTTTCCAGTGTTATATCATAGGGATATTCCGTCTTGCCGGAGGTCAGCCAGTCCGTGGAAAAACCCGGTAGAAACTCATCCACATTGCGTTCGGCAAAGGTATCCCGAAAACCGGTCATTTTGACAAATACATCATTGGCATGAACAATGCAGCCGTCAGCCAGCCGCAGAACGACCATGGGAAAAGGTGCTTCTGCACCGCTCACCTTGTTCATTTCGTCTGCCTTGCTTTGGATAAATGCCTTTAATTCCTTCCTGCGATACCCACGGAACACCAAATACACAACAAACAAGAGCAGTGTAATACCAAGCTCAACGCCTGCCAACAAATACTGTTCAAACAATGCCGCAGTAACACCAAAAGCAACCAGCACCAAAAAGTACTGACCGACGCCGGGATTTAGCAGTCTGGTTAGTTTTTTGTTCACGACCTCCACCTCCTAAACGGCTCTAATGCCTATAGTAAGCGATATTTTATACATTATAGCAAATCGGGCACGAAGGTGCAACTGTATTTTTCAGTTTTTACGGAGCAAATGCATATCCTGTCGGCATCTGATGAAAAATAAATGTGTACAAAACAGGGAAAACGTGGTATACTATCTGCAAAGCGTACCAGACAGGTAGATCTGGGCGATTCTAACTCAAAAGTTAAAGCGGGCGTTTTATGCTTCACCGGCAGCGATACAGGGCTGAACGAAAGCAGACGGCTGCCTGTTTTGTTGTGTCCAAAAGAAAGGAGCTATACCATTTGGCTGAAAAATTAAAGATAATTCCCCTTGGTGGATTGGATGAGATAGGAAAGAACATCACGGTGTTGGAATACGGCAGAGATATGATCGTCGTTGACTGCGGAGTGGGTTTCCCGGACGAAGATATGTACGGCGTCGATTTGGTAATCCCCGACTTTTCTTATCTGGTTCAGAATGCAAAAAAACTACGTGGTATGTTCATCACCCATGGGCACGAGGATCACATTGGTTCCATCCCTTACTGTATGCAGCAGGTAAGCTGTCCTATCCACGGCACTGCCATGACCAATGGTCTGATCCGGCTAAAGCTGGAAGAGCATCGGATCACAGATAAGGTTAAGCTCATCACCCACAAGCCCGGCGATGTCGTTAAAGCCGGTTGCTTTACCGTGGAATTTATCCATGTGAACCACTCCATTGCCGACGCAGTCGCTTTTGCTATCCACACCCCGGTTGGCACTGTGGTTATGACCGGCGACTTTAAGATCGATCCCACCGCAAAGGACGGTATGATCGATCTGGCACGGCTGGGCGAACTGGGTAATCAAGGCGTGCTTGCCTTGCTGTGCGATTCTACAAACGTAGAACGCCAAGGCTACACCCCCAGCGAGAATATCGTCGCCGAGGGCCTTGACCGGCAATTCAAAAACTGCGATCAGCGGATCGTCGTTACCACCTTTGCGTCCAATATGCACCGGATTCAGGCTGTCCTTGCCACTGCCCATCGTTATGGCAGGAAAGTTGCTGTTACCGGACGAAGCATGGAGAATATGCTTAAAGTCGCTCAGGAGCTTGGGTATATTAAGGTTCCGGCTGGCACCATTGTAGAGCTGGGAGCCATTAAAAGTCTGCCAAAAAACAAGGTAGTCATTGTTTCCACCGGTTCCCAGGGGGAGAATATGTCAGCACTTTACCGGATGGCATTTTCTTCTCACAAACAGATCGACATCCAGGCCGGTGATCGGATCATCATTTCCGCATCTGCCATCCCCGGCAATGAAAAGGCCGTCTCCCGGATCATCAATGAACTGTACCGGAAAGGTGCCGAAGTCGTCTATGAAAAGAGCGAAGGACTTCATGTTTCCGGCCACGCCTGCCAGGAGGAGCTGAAGATCATCCACGCCCTTTGCAAGCCCAAATTCTTTGTGCCTGTTCACGGCGAGCAACGGCATTTACAGATTCATGGCAAACTGGCAACCCAGATGGGTGTGCCTGCCAAAAATATCCGTATTGCTGAGATCGGCAGTGTCCTTGAATTTACCGGCAAAACCTGCAAACCAAACGGCACCGTCCCCGCCGGCAAGGTATTTGTGGACGGCACAGGTGTTGGCGACGTGGGCAGCGTAGTGCTGCGAGACAGAAAACATCTCGCCCAAGATGGCATGATCGTGGTTTGCGTCAGTATCTCTACCCAGGATGGTGCTGTAATCACCGGTCCGGACATCATTACCCGTGGATTTATCTATGTGAAAGAATCCGAGGAGCTGATGGAGGAGCTGCGCAGCGTAGCTATGGAGGCGATTGAGCGGTGTGGACGTAAGCGCATCCGGGACTGGACCGCCATCAAAACTGCAATTAAGAACGACTTGAGCGGCTATCTGTTTAAAACCACCAAGCGTAACCCCATGATCCTGCCTGTGATCATGGAAATCTGAAAGCCACCGGGTGCGCCGCATCACGCAGCGCACCCGGTTATGTTTAAATCCCCATTTATCCATTGGAGAGATAGATATGCAATATTATTTCGCCCCATTGGAGGGTCTGACCGATCACATATACCGCAGCCTTCACCACAAATACTATCCCGGCATTGACCGGTATTACACCCCCTTTTTCTCCCCTACCGTTCACAGAAAGCTGACGCCACGGGAATTACGGGAATTACCGCCTGCTGACGCTCTGGGTTATAACGTAATCCCACAACTTCTGACAAAATCCCCTGAGGATTTTCTCTGGATGGTAGGAGTTTGTTCAGATTTGGGCTACCAGGAGGTCAATTTAAACCTGGGCTGTCCGTCAGGCACCGTTACCGCCAAAAGAAAAGGCTCCGGTATGTTGGCAATGCCGGAGACTTTGGATCTGTTTCTGAATACAGTCTTCTCGTCTGCTCCTGTGGACATTTCTGTTAAAACACGGCTTGGGTTCTCCTCTGCGGAGGAATTTCCTGCTCTATTGGAAATTTTCAACGGTTATCCCATAAAGGAACTAATCATCCACCCACGTGTCAGAAATGATTTTTATAACGGAACTGTGGATTTAGACCGCTTTCGTTACGCAATGACACACAGCCGGGCTCCGGTGTGCTATAACGGAAATCTCTGTTCCCTTGCCCAGATCAGTACATATACAGATCAGTTTCCTCAGGTGTCGTCCGTTATGTTAGGCAGAGGTCTGATTGCCAACCCCGGAATGCTCTGCAGCGAAAGCTCCAATGTACAGAAGCTGGAATCCTTCCACGATGCGCTTCTGGATGCATATTTAGATGCCTTTGGTGGTTCAAGGAACGCCATGTTCCGCATGAAAGAGAACTGGTGCTACCTGATATGCCGCTTTGAGGGCAGCGAAAAACTTGCCAAGGAACTACGAAAAACCACGGACATTTCCCACTACAGGTCAATTACACACCAAATTTTCACCACATTGCCTCTAAAGAAAGTTATCACCCCCGACTGGTAAAACACGCCTGTCATCGTAAAGATGACAGGCGTGTTGCCTATTTGTTATCAAGTCAGATCCAATTCGGGGATTGCAATTTTTCCGTAGCGAACCTCCATAGGCCACTTTTCGGCAGCCTCTTCGATCATCTGGGTCGTTCGCTCAGATAATAGATTCACTCTGGCGGAACGCAGCCAGTTCTGTTCGCCACTGACAAAATACATGATGTGGTAGCCAAAGACTGTCTTAACAATGGCTGTATCGCCGGTAACACGGGCAGAATCGATCGCCCAGTCCTGGAATTCCTCCACCATGCCGGACCCCTTATAAACGCCCTCATATAGACCGCCGGTGGACTTAGAACCACCATCTTCTGTATAGGTTTCTGCCAACTTCCCGAAGCTCTCCTCGGTTGCCTCACCGGTCTTCCATTCATTAAGGATCCCCTCTGCCTTGGCCAGTGCTGCTTCCCATTCGGCATCGGTGTAGGTCGTCTCGCCGGTTTGTTCATCCTTGGTGCCGCCCTCGGGAATTACCAAAATATGACGCACAGCCGAATACAGACCGCTCTCCTTGGTAATGCCGGACTGGGCAAATGTTTCCTCGTGTTCAGAAAAATATGCCTCAGCATCCCCATCCGTTGGCATAAGGCTTTCGGATTGGGCAGCATGGTACTCACCGCTCAAATAAGCAAGTTCCACAAATGCCATATACTCATCGATGCCGCAACCGGGTCCAATAATTGCCTCCATCATGGCGTCTACGCTTTCGTATTCGCCCTCCTCTGCCTGGGCAGCCAGGTCCTCCGGGAATGATTCCAGCACAGCCCTGGTCTCTTCACTCAGGGCAAACCCGGCTTCTTCAGCAAGCAGACCTAAAAGCTGGTAATTCTCCCAAGTCTTAATTGAAACATCCAGCAGATACTGTTGCCAAGTCAGGTCCTTATACTCCTCAAAGTAGCAGGACTGCTCGTCCAAAGGCTTTGTGTAGTCCATGCCAATGTTGGTCAAATAGCTGCTGTAGTAATTGATAAAATCCATAGTCTGACTTCTGTAATACAGCATAAGCTGGGCATTTGTCAGTTCCTTGCCGCCAATGGTAGCAATCACAACATCTGCCTTTTTCTCAGCTTTTTCGTCGCTGACCGTGTAGGAATCCTTCTTCATAATATCATTGGCACGGGGCATAAAATCCACCCCAAGCGCCAGAAGAAGCACGCCCGCCAAAACAGTCAGCACCGCAACAGCACCGACAATTGCTGCAATAACAATCCACGTCTTGCGTTTTTTTCTTTCCGGCTGCACGCTCTCTGAAACAAGCTCATCATCGTAAAGACTTTTTCCACAGTGGGGGCAAAACTTATGCCCATCAATTACATCTTCACCGCAACATCTACAAATCATCCATTGCCTCTTTCTCCCTTTCGGGGAATTGATACGCATAGTTTATCACGCAAGTCAGTGAAATGCAAGATTTAATAATTAATCTTAGCTTTATTACCCTTGCAAAAAGGAACAAAAAATGTTATTATTTATGATTGAGAAAGTATAGACCAAGGGAGCAGTTCCATGAGCACAAAAACCACTGTAATTTCTGAACAGCAACGAAATGAACAACTAATGTTCTGTCATAAGATCGCCCTATACTGGCAGGAACGCAATACGGTCCCCACCGCTTATGTGGAAACCTACGGTTGTCAGCAAAACGAAGCGGATTCCGAGCGAATCCGAGGACTTTTGGGTGAAAGCGGCTACTCCATCTGCGATACCGCCGAGGGCGCAGATGTGGTGGTTATGAATACCTGCGCCATTCGGGAGCATGCGGAGCAGCGGGTCTTTGGTAATCTGGGCGCACTCACCCACACCAAACGCCGGCACAGCCGCCAGAAGATCTTCCTGTGTGGATGTATGGCTGGACAGGATCATGTCGTGGCACGGATCCGAAAGAGCTTTCCGCACGTGGACGGCGTGTTTTCCACCCATCATTTATGGCAATTCCCCCAGCTTTTGTATCAGGTGCTTACCACAGGTAAACGCGCATATTTTGTAGAAGACGAGCCCGGCTCTATCGTAGAAGGTCTACCCCAAATTCGGGACAACACCCTGAAAGCATGGGTGTCCATCATGTACGGATGCAACAACTTCTGTACCTATTGCATCGTCCCCTATGTCCGGGGTAGAGAGCGCAGCCGTAAAAGCGAAAATATTCTGAACGAATGCCGCAGCTTAATTTTTGCCGGAGCAAAGGAGATTACCCTTTTGGGTCAAAACGTAAACTCCTACGGTAAGGATCTGGATGAGGGCGTGGATTTTTCAGATCTGTTAAAAATGATCTCCCAAATTCCCGGTGAGTTTTTGATTCGCTTTATGACCAGCCACCCCAGGGATGCAGGCAAAAAGCTCTTTGATACCATGGCTTCCTCAGAAAAAATTGCAAAACAGCTTCACCTCCCCTTCCAGTCCGGCTCCAGTCGGGTTCTGAAGGCCATGAACCGCCATTATGATCGGCAGCAGTATCTGGAACTGGTTAATTACGCAAAATCTGTAATGCCGGATCTGGTGCTTACTTCCGATGTGATCGTTGGGTTTCCCGGGGAAACAGATGCAGAGTTTGAAGAAACCATCTCGTTGATTGAAAATGTCCGTTATGATTCCCTGTTCACCTTTATCTTCTCTCCAAGAGCCGGCACCCCTGCCGCCAATATGGAGGACCCTACCCCAAAAGAGGAGAAAAACCGGCGGTTTGACCGTCTGTGTGCGGTACAGAACGCCATTTCCGAGCAGATCCACAACGGTTATGTAGGCAAGACCATGCGCTGTCTGGCTGACGGCATGGACAATGATCTGCTCACTGCCCGTACCGAAGGCGGCAGACTGGTTCGCCTTGCAGCAGACCCAACGCTAATCGGAAAATTCATCGATGTTACGATAACAGGTGCCACCACCTGGAGTCTGACCGGCGAGCTTGCCGGGAAGGAGTGAGAATATGGCAGCAGACAATCAAGAACTGACCCCCATGAAACGACAGTATAATGCCATAAAAGAGAAAAACCAGGATAGTATTCTGTTTTTCCGTCTGGGCGATTTCTATGAAATGTTTGATGAAGACGCCAAGCTGGCCGCCCGGGAGCTGGATCTAACTCTGACCACACGGGACCGGAATAAGCCTAAAGAAGAGCAGACCCCCATGTGCGGTGTCCCCTACCATTCTGTGGATGCTTACATCGCCCGGCTGGTAGCAAGGGGCTACAAGGTCGCTATCTGCGAGCAGACGGAAGACCCTGCCTTGGCCAAAGGCATCGTCCAGCGAGACATCACCCGAATCGTTACTCCCGGCACCGTTACGGAAAGCTGTATGCTCGATGAGAGCAAAAATAACTATATTGCCTGTCTTTACGGAGCAGATGGTCAGTACGGTCTGGCTTTCTGCGATGTATCCACAGGTGCCTTTTTTGTTACCCTCTGTGCAGATGCACAGGCTGCCGCCTCTGAGCTTGGCAGATTCGCGCCCTCTGAGGTAATCCGGGGAGGCGATGGGGTTCGGGACGGGATTTTGGAGGATGCCCTGTTCCACAGGCTCAGCAGTTGCATTGATGAAGGAAAACCGGAACAGTTTGATCCGGTAAAAGCCCAGGAGCTTTTGGAAGCTCACTTTTGCCAACCCTTGGCACAGCTTGGCCTGACCGGTTTAAAGGCAGCCACTGTTGCCGCAGGCACGCTATTGGAGACATTACAGTTCGTACAAAAAAACCAGCTACAGCACATCCGTCAACTCCAATACTACACCACCGGAAAGTTTATGGAACTGGATATGGATGCCCGCCGGAATCTGGAACTGACCGAAACGTTGCGAACAAAAGAGAAAAAAGGGACCCTGTTGTGGGTGCTGGATAAAACCCATACTGCAATGGGTGGAAGATTGCTTAGGAGCTGGCTGGAAAAGCCTTTGCTGGACCCTGTGGAAATCGGTCGGCGGCAATCTGCTGTTGACGAATTGGTTAACGCCACCGTCTGCCGTGGTGAACTGAAAGAGGCTTTAAAGGATGTTACTGACCTGGAGCGTGTTACCACACGAATCGTAACCGGCACTGTAAACTGCCGGGATCTGCTGGGTCTGGCAAGGGGCTTGCGGGCACTGCCTGTTGTAAAGCAACAATTACGCAACCTGGAATCTCCCCTGTTAACAAAACTGGAGCAGTCTATTGACCCTTTGTCGGACTGCGCCGATATGATCGAAAATACGATTGTTGACGAACCGCCCCTGACCGTCCGGGAGGGCGGCATCATCCGGGAAGGTGCCAACGAAGAAGCTGACCGTCTGCGGGATATTATGAACGGTGGTGCCGGCACCATTGCCGCCATTGAGTCTACCGAGCGGGAGAAGACCGGAATCCGTACGCTTAAAGTTGGCTATAACCGTGTCTTCGGCTACTATATTGAAGTTTCCAAATCCTTTATAGACCAAGTCCCAGTACATTATATCCGCAAGCAGACCCTTACCAACTGCGAACGCTACATTACCCAGGAACTGAAAGAACTGGAAAGCCAGGTTTTGGGGGCAAAGGAACGGCTGACTGCACTGGAATATCAGATTTTCACCGCTTTGCGGGAGCATCTTGCCAAACAGGCAGCCCGGGTACAAATCTCTGCTGCGGCAGTGGCTGCGGCTGATGCTCTGTGTTCTCTTGCTACCGTTGCTGTTCAGCGAGGCTATTGCCGTCCAGAGATTACTCTGGACAGTGATATTTCCATTATCGACGGTCGCCATCCGGTGGTAGAGCAGATGCTGAAAGATACCCTGTTTGTACCCAATGATACCCATTTGGGGGCAGCAGACAATCAAGTTTCTATTATAACCGGACCAAACATGGCGGGTAAATCTACTTATATGCGTCAAGTGGCACTGATTGTTCTGATGGCGCAGATGGGTTCCTTTGTCCCTGCCCGCAGTGCAAGAATCGGTCTTGTAGATCGGGTATTCACCCGGATCGGTGCCAGCGATGACCTGGCTTCCGGTCAGTCCACCTTTATGGTCGAGATGGCAGAGGTTGCGTCCATCCTAAAATACGCCACCTCCAAAAGCCTGCTGATTCTGGACGAAATTGGCAGAGGCACCTCCACCTACGACGGCATGTCCATTGCCCGGGCAGTTTTGGAGTTTGCGGCAAGTCCTCGCCATTTGGGTGCCAAGACCCTGTTTGCCACCCATTACCACGAGCTCAGTGCCATCGAGGACGAGCTTCCCAATGTGAAGAACTACAATATCGCTGTGAAAAAGCGGGGCGACAAGATGATTTTCCTCCGAAAGATCATCCCCGGTGCCACGGACGACAGCTTCGGTATTGAAGTTGCCAAGCTGGCGGGTCTGCCCGGCAGTGTTGTTAACAGGGCCAGACAGATTCTTGCCCAGTTGGAACAGGAAGGAAAGGCACCGATTAAGGTAGTTGAAAAGGAAACCGACGATCAGGTAAGTCTGCTGGATCTCAATACCCAGCAGGTCTGTTCGGCGTTGGAAGCAATCAGTGTGGAAACACTGACACCCATTGAAGCAATGAACGAACTTTACAAACTGAAGAAGATGCTGAATTGATATGAATAAATTATCCGTTCCCTTATCTCGTACCGAGGTTACACTGGGGCTGCTCCTATTGGTTGTACAGGTCCTTGTGCTGCCGACGGTACTGGTACTGGGCAATGCCCTTCTGGGCAACCCTCTTACTGATGCACAGGTGAATTTCGCTTTCTTCTGCATTGAATTTCTCCTCACCACTGTAATTTTCCACCGATTTCTTCTGGAATCCGGAAAACGCTCGTTGGCTGAACCCTTCCGCACGCTCCGTTGTGCTGCGCTGGGGCTGCTTCTGTACTGGCTCAGCAGCACTGCTGTCAGTATCTTTATCTTACGGGTTTACCCGGATTTCTTTAATGTAAATGACACTTCCATCGGTGCTCTGACCCAGGAGAATCCGACTCTGATGGCCATTGGCACAGTATTTCTGGTGCCTGTTGTGGAGGAGACACTTTATCGGGGCGTTATCTTCGGTGCGCTGAGTCGACGCAGCGTTGTTTTGGGATACGCCGTTTCCACTGTTGCTTTCAGTGCTCTGCACGTTGTTGGGTATGTAGGTCTTTACAACCCGGTACATCTTCTTATGTGCTTTTTACAGTACATCCCGGCAGGGCTCTGTCTGTGCCGCGCTTACACAAAAGCCGACTCCATCTGGGCACCTATTTTGATGCACATTACCATCAACCAAGTTGGCTTTCTTTCTATGAGGTGAGATTTATGCCTAAGATCATACAATTATCCCCCCATGTGGCTAATTTAATTGCCGCCGGCGAGGTTGTGGAACGCCCAGCCTCCGTTGTCAAGGAACTTTTGGAAAATGCTGTAGATGCCGGAGCCACCAAAGTGGTCATTGAGATTCGGGATGGTGGTATGACCTTCCTGCGGGTAACGGATAACGGCTGCGGCATGGCGCAGGAGGATGCGCGCACTGCGTTTTTACGCCATGCTACATCAAAACTCCACAGTGCAGAGGATCTTTCCGCCATTTCTACTATGGGCTTTCGGGGGGAAGCACTGGCCGCCATTGCCTCTGTCAGCCGAATTGATCTGTTAACGAAAACACCCGGCTCCGTAGCCGGCACCAGCCTCCGACTGGAAGCCGGCAATATCACTGAGGAAAGTGAAGCCGGATGCCCGGATGGTACTACCATTATTGTGCGGGATCTGTTTTTCAATACGCCTGCAAGAATGAAGTTTATGAAGTCTGACACTGTTGAAGGCGGACGGGTCTCCGGTGCGGTACAGCTTCAAGCTCTTGCCCATCCGGAGGTGGCGTTCCGGTTTATTCGAGACGGAAAGGAAATACTCTCCACCCCCGGCACCGGGGATTTGGAGTCCGCCGTTTACTGCATTTACGGCCGGGACGGCGGAAAAATGGTCAAGCTGGATAGCCACTGGGACAACTACAGCCTGTCCGGGTATGTCTCCAAACCTACAGATGCACGTCCCAGCAGAAATTTACAAACATTCTTTGTCAACGGCCGACCTGTAAAATCCCGGCTTTTGATCGCAGCCCTGGAGGAAGCCTACCGAAATCAGCTCATGGTAGGAAAATTCCCCGCCTGTGTACTGCATTTGACCCTGCCTGCCAACGCCGTAGATGTTAATGTACATCCGGCCAAGACAGAAGTAAAATTCTTAAATGAAAAAGCGGTTTTCGACTGTGTACATTACGGGGTTCTGGGTGCTTTGAATAAAACACCGGACAGACCCCAGGTACAGTTTAAGCCCACATCGCCACCCACACCTGTACCGAAAGCAACCCCGGGTAAGCAGGAGAACTTCTTCCGCACCATGACTGCCAAGGAATATCAAAACTTCTCGGCAGTTATCAAGGACACACCCCAACCCAATCCGGAAGCTGCCAAAGCTACCATCGGTGCAGTGGAACGCTCGGCACCTTTGCCTATTCGGGAGCATACCCAACTGCCTGTCAACACGCCCCCCTCTGTCCCCACACCCTCTAAGCCTGCACCGGTGCCTGTGGTACCGGAACAAGCAGTGGAGCAGCAGACACTGCCCATCCCCATGGATACTCCGTGGCGTATGGTAGGAGAACTTTACCGAACATATATCCTGGTGGAGCAGGGTGAGGATGCTTTTCTTATTGACAAGCATGCTGCCCATGAGCGGATCCTGTTTGAAAAGCTTAAGGAAAACCAAGAATCTATTAGTTCCCAGATACTGCTGACACCGATTCCGTGCCATCTAAGTCCCGACAGCTCTGCAATTCTTCTTTCCAATCGGGACCTTCTGGGTACACTGGGTTTTGAAATCGACCCCTTTGGCGATAACACCCTTCTGCTTCGGCAGATTCCCATGGACCTCTCTGCAGAGGATGCTGTTGATGCGCTGGATTCGCTTAGCGATGATCTTCTTAACGGCAGACAGGAAGAAAGCACCACTATGCGGGACGCATTGCTGCACACCGTCGCCTGTAAGTCAGCTATCAAAGCCGGTTGGCACACTGACGAAAAAGAGCTTCTTGCCCTTGCCGGTCAGGTTATAAACCGGGAAGAACTGAAATACTGTCCTCACGGCAGACCTATCTGCATTTCCCTAAGCAAAAAGCAACTGGAGAAACAGTTTAAGCGCACATAATTTTCGGGAGGTGGCTAAGGACTTGAACAATATAATATGTATTGCCGGACCTACCGCCTCCGGAAAAACAGCCTTAGCGGTAGAACTTGCAAAGGAGCTGAACGGCGAGGTTGTATCGTGTGATTCCATGCAGGTATACAAGGGTATGAACATCGGAACAGCCAAGCCCACCCGTGAGGAAATGCAAGGCATTGTCCACCATATGCTGGATGTTGCAGAACCGGATGAGGATTTTTCCGTCAGCCGTTACTGTGAAATGGCCAGTCCTATTGTGGACGATATTATCGCCCGTGGCAAAACCGCCATTATTGCCGGCGGCACAGGCCTGTATATGGATGCTTTGATCCGGGGTAACGCCTTTGCCCCCTGCCCCTCCACAGGTATGCGGGAAAAGCTGGAAAAGCAGGCAAATGCAGAAGGTATGGAAGCTATGCTTGCGCTGCTGCACACCATTGACCCCGACAGTGCCGCAAGGCTGCACCTTGCAGACCGCAAGCGGATCCTTCGCGCCCTGGAGGTATATTACGAAACCGGAGAAACCATCACCGCCCACAATCTGAAAACACAGGCTATCCCCGATCGGTATCATCCCTTTTGGTTTGCGTTGGATGATGTTCACCGGGAAGATCTCTACCACCGCATTGACACCCGTGTGGAGAAAATGCTTGCCGATGGTCTCCTTGATGAAATCAAAACCCTACTGGCAAAAGGTATTCCGGAATGTGCCACCGCCATGCAGGCAATCGGCTATAAGGAGTTTGTGGACTACCTTTTAGGCAAATGTACCCTTCAGCATGCCACTACACTGGTACAGCAATCCTCCCGGCGGTACGCCAAGCGTCAGCTCACCTGGTTCCGCAGAAACAAAGCCATTCATTGGCTTTGTCGTCAAGCCGGAGAAACAACAGAGGAAATTCTTGTCCGATGCCGGCAGATTTTGGCAAATTCCGACAAGTAAATAATGGTAAGATTTATGTATCCCAGTTATATTATGGGCAATTTCAAAGAAAGAGGGAATACATAATGTCTGAACAAATGAATCTGCAAGATGCCATTCTAAATGAGGTGCGGCGGGAAAAGGTACCGGTTACCTTATTTCTAATGAATGGCTTTCAGCTCCGGGGCATCATCACAGGCTTTGACAGCTTTGTGGTGGTTCTGGTAACAGACGGCAAGCAGCAAATGATCTACAAGCACGCCATCTCTACTCTGGCCCCCATCCGATCCTTGAAAGCAGCACAGCCTGCATAGGCAAAAGGGCGGCGGAGCACAGCTTCGCCGTCCTTTACCTTTTGTACAGAAAGAGGGACTCTCAATGCCAATCGCAGAAAACGTAGCAGCCATACGGGAAAATATTCGCAAAGCAGCCCTGGCTGCCGGCCGGGACCCCAAGGAAATTTTGCTCTGCGCTGCCACCAAAATGAACGACAGCGAAAGCGTTCGCCAGGCTATTCGTGCCGGCGTTGACTGCTGCGGTGAAAACCGAGTTCAAGAGCTTATTAAAAAACAGTCCGATGATGCCTACCAAGGCGCGCCTGTCCACTTTATCGGCCACCTGCAAACTAATAAAGTCCGGCAGGTAGTGGGAAAGGTGGATCTGATTCAGAGTATCGATTCGCTGCGTGTTTTGGAGGCGGTCGACAAAGAGGCACGTCGGCAAAATCTGGTCCAGGACATTCTTTTGGAAGTTAATATCGGAGAGGAAGACAGCAAATCCGGTTTTTCTGTTCCTGAAGTTTACGAAATTTGTGAAAAAATGGTGTTTTATCCCAACATCCGGGTCCTTGGACTGATGACAATTCCACCAATTTGTCAAATTTCGGGGGGGAATCGCAAATTTTTTCAAGAAATATGCAACCTTGCTGTTGACATAACGGCAAAAAAATACGATAATGTATGGGTAAGAATTTTGTCCATGGGTATGTCTGACGATTATACAGATGCCATCGCCTGCGGCAGTACTATGATTCGTGTAGGCACTGCGATCTTCGGACCCCGGGACTATGCAAACTCCCAACATCAATGATGCAAATATATAGGAGGATACAGAAATATGAGTTTTTGGGATAACGTAAAAAAGCTTACCCAGCCCTATTCCGACGAAGATTACGAGGATTATGATGACGACATGGAGGATATGGACGACGCCATGGAGCAGCCTGCTTCCCGGAGTGGCCGCCGCGCCTCCCCCTTCGCTTCCTCTCAGGATTCCGACAGCAGCTACTCCGGCACTGCCACCGCAGCAACCTCTTCTTCCGGCTTTAGCGGTCAAGTGCTGAACATGGGTTCCGGCAAGCAGGAGGTCGTTCTGTTCCACGCAAAGAGCTTTGACAATGCTGCAAAGGCAGCCGACGAGCTTCGCAGAAAGAAGGCCGTCATTTTGAATATGGAAAATGTAGACAAGGCGCTGACCCGCCGCGTAGTGGACTTCCTGTCCGGCAGCGTTTATGCTCTGGACGGCAGCGTAAAGAAAATTGCACAGTCTACATACCTGTTCTGCCCCCATAACATGGATGTGGTTGGTGATCTGGAATCCGTCCAGACAGAAATTGAGAGCTATATCTAATTTACAGAGAGAGGATATACTATGTTTACACCGCAACAGATTGATCAGATCTCCTTCGGCCGTGCCGCCTTCGGCGGTTACGACATGCAGGCAGTTGACGAATTTCTGGAGCCTTTGACCGAGGATTATGTTACGCTTTATAAAGAAAATGCTCTTTTGAAAAGCAAAATGAAGGTCTTGGTCAGCAAGCTGGAAGAATACAGAAAAAATGAAGCCAGTATGAAGGATGCCATCGTCAACGCCCAGAAGACCTGCGATATGATGGTCAAGGATGCCGAAGCCAAATGCACCCAGATGCTCAGCGACGCCAATGCTGCTGCTGCCGAAAATGCAAAAAACGCAGACGCTTTGATTGCCGCCGAGAACGCCCGGGTAGAGGAAGCCCGGAAAATTGCAGCCGCCAAAATCTCCGACTTGCAGGAGCAGATCCGCACCTGCATCCAAGCATTGGAGCGCATTAAAGAGGCCAATATTCCTGTTTCCGCCGTACCTGCCGGCACTGCCTTTGATTTTGACCGCAGCGAAGGCGAGAATCAGACAGACAAGGTAGCCGAAGCCGTAGCCGACGAGATTTCCGCTAATCTCCAGGCACTGGTAGGCACTGCCGAGGAATCTTCACCCAAAGCAGAACCTAAGCATCCCACCACGGATACCACTACCAGTAAGTTCGCCAATCTTCAGTTTGGCAGAAACTACGACCCCACCCATCGCTAAATCTATAGCACAGGCATTGATGAGGACAAGTGCTTGTATTTTCCGCTTTCAGAGAGCTGCCGGCCGGTGCAAGGCAGTAAGCGCAATACAACGCATATCCCCTCGGAGCCGCGTACCGAAATCTCCGGAGATTAGGCTGCGCCGGGCACGCCCGATACAGCGTCAACGAGTGCCGGGAAACCGGAACGAGAGTGGTACCGCAGAGGTATATTACGCCTTTGTCTCTTGATTGGGACAAAGGCGTTTATTTATGTGTATATAATATGGAGGTAATATCCAAATGGAATACAAAAATACGATCATTACACCCAAGACCGACTTCCCTATGAAGGCCGGTCTTCCCAACCGAGAGCCGGGCATGCTGGAACGTTGGGAGCAGAGCGATCTTTACAACGCCATGCTGGAGAAAAATAAGGACCTGCCCCCCTTTATCCTGCACGATGGCCCTCCCTTCTCCAACGGCTACATTCACATGGGCCACGCCCTGAATAAAGCTCTGAAGGATTTCATTGTCCGCAGCCATGCCATGATGGGCTACTACACTCCTTATGTCCCCGGCTGGGACAACCACGGCCTGCCTATCGAGCGTGCCATTGAAAACTCCAAGAAAAAGCTGAATAAGGACATGTCTGTGCCGGAATTCCGGAAGGCCTGCGAAGCGTTTGCCGAGGATTTCATTCAGAAGCAGATGGCAGGTTTTAAGCGGCTGGGCGTTGTGGGCGACTGGGAGAACCCCTATCGCACCATGGACAAACACTTTGAAGCGCAGGAAGTCAAGGTCTTTGGCAGGATGTTTGACAAGGGCTATATTTACAAAGGCCTGAAGCCTGTTACCTGGTGTCCCTTCTGTGCCACTGCCGTGGCTGAGGCCGACATTGAGTATCAGGATGATCCTTGTACCTCTGTGTATGTGAAATTCCCCATGGCAGATGATTTGGGCAAGCTCAGTGATTTTGACCTGAGCAACGCTTATTTTGTAATCTGGACAACCACCATCTGGACGCTGCCCGGCAATATGGCAATTTGTCTGCACCCCAGAGATACCTATGTTCTGGTCAAAGCGGAAAATGGTGAGACCTACATCATGGCAGAGGCTTTGATGGACAAAGTCATGGCCATCGGCGGTTTTGAAAACTATCAGGTCCTTGCCTCCTACCCTGGCAGTTTCTTTGAGAATATGCTGGCAAAGCACCCCTTCCTGGACAAGACCAGCCGCTTGGTTCATGCAGAGTACGTTACCATGGATTCCGGTACCGGCTGTGTCCACACTGCTCCCGGCTTTGGTGCTGATGACTATCAGACTTGTATGCGTTACGGCATGGAGTTAATCGTCCCCGTGGACGACTACGGCCGCCATACCGACTATGCAGGCAAGTACGCAGGTCTTAAGACAGAAGAAAGTAATTCTGTGATCTTGGCAGATATGAAGGAATCCGGTGTTTTGTTCGCAGCCGAGGAAATTATGCACTCCTACCCCCACCACGACCGATGCAAGAAACCGGTGATTTTCCGCGCCACCCCCCAGTGGTTTTGCAGTGTAGAATCCTTTAAGGATCAAGCAATCAAAGCTATTGAAAACGTCCAATGGTTCCCTTCCTGGGGTGAAGAGAGAATGGTCAGTATGATTCGTGAGCGGGCAGATTGGTGTATCAGCCGTCAGCGCCGTTGGGGTCTACCCATCCCCGTGTTCTACTGTGAGGACTGTGGGAAGCCCGTCTCCACCCCCGACTCTATTGAAAAGATCTCCAAACTCTTCGACGAGCACGGCTCCAATGTATGGTTTGAGCGAGAAGCCATGGAATTGATCCCTGACGGCTTCACCTGTCCTCATTGCGGTGGCAAGACCTTCCGGAAGGAAACGGACACGCTGGACTGCTGGTTTGACTCCGGTTCCACCCACTACGCATCTTTGATGTACCGTACACCTGAGCTGTGGCCTGCGGATGTATATCTGGAAGGTGCCGACCAGTACCGTGGTTGGTTCCAGTCCTCCCTGCTCACTTCTGTAGGCGCGTTGGACAAAGGTGCTCCCTTTAAGCAAGTTCTAACCCATGGCTGGACTGTTGACGGTCAGGGCCGCGCCATGCACAAGAGCCTGGGCAACGGTGTGGATCCTGCGGATCTGATCAAGGACTTCGGTGCTGACATCGTCCGTTTGTGGGCTGCCTCCTCTGACTATCATGCGGATGTGCGCTGCTCCAAGGAAATTTTTAAGCAGATCGCTCAAAATTATCTGAAATTCCGCAATACCGCCCGCTACTGTCTGGGCAACCTTGACGGCTTTAACGCTGATGATCTCGTTCCTTCTGACCAGCTTGAAGAATTGGATAAGTGGGCATTGACCAAGCTGAACAATTTGATTGACGCCTGCCGCAAGTCCTATAACAACTATGAATTCCATCTGGTTTCCCATGCCATCAATGATTTCTGCGTAGTTGATCTTTCCAGCTTCTATCTGGACATTATTAAGGATCGGCTCTACTGTGAGGAGAAAGACGGTCTTCGCCGCCGCAGCGCACAGACAGCCCTGTTCCTGATCGTAGATGCTATGGCAAAGCTGTTTGCTCCCATTCTTGCCTTCACCTGCGATGAGATTTGGCAGGCAATGCCTCACAAAACCGGAGACGATACACGAAACATCCTGCTCAACCAGATGCCCACCAACTGCGACGCATACGCACTGGACGCCGACACCATGGCAAAGTGGGATACTGTCATGAAGCTGCGTCAGGATGTAAACGGCGTTCTGGAGATTGCCCGTGGTGATAAACGAATCGGCAAGGCTCTGGAAGCCCATGTAAGTCTACAGACAGAGGACGCTACACTTATCGAACTGTGTAAGGGTCTGAATCTGTCCGAGATTTTCATTGTTTCTTCTTGTGCATGGGAGTCTGTCCCCGCAGGCGCAACCACCGGCACAGGTACAAATCTGCCCCAGTTGACTGTGGGTGTTACCGAAGCCCGAGGCGAAAAGTGTCCCCGGTGCTGGATGCATTCCACCGATGCCAATACTGAGGGGCTCTGTCCCCGGTGTGCCGGAGTTATCTCCAAAATGGACATTGAAATCTAATATGCAAAAACCACCCAGTTTACTAAAACTGGGTGGTTTTTGCAGTTTTTTCTTCGCTAAAAATTATAATTTTTACCTGTTATCAATTTTTGCGAAACGGAAATATCTGTTGACTGAAACCCTATATTATGATATGCTATTGGTGTATAATTAGCGCATAATGGCATAATACGTTCTTTGATTAAGGCAGATAATTTTAGGAGGAGTTTATGAAGAATTTCAAAAAATTGGTATCGCTGTTTCTTGCGGTACTTATGGTAGCCGCCATGGCCGCCGGTTGCAAAAATGACGGTGCCACATCCGAAGATGGTGGTAACGCAGCAAACGGCGAAAAGGTTACTTACACCGTGAATCTGAAAACCGCAGGTGGCATGGCACTTTCGGGCGTAGATGTGTATATCTACGCAGACGACTCCATGTCCGATATGAAGGACTTTGGTCAGACCAAGGAGGATGGCAGCGTCAGCTTTGAGCTGCCTGCCAGTGATAAGTATGCCATCGATCTGTCCGGCATTGCCAAAGGCTATCAGGTTGAAGATTCTTATCGTTTCACCGATAACACCGCCAACATTGAGCTAACCTCCTCCTTGATTACCGACGAGGATTTGTCCACCGCCGTTTTGAAGCTGGGTGATGTGATGTACGACTTCACTGTTACCGCCCCCGATGGCTCCAAGATCATCCTGTCGGAAATCCTCAAAGAGAAGAAGATGGCACTGCTGAATTTCTGGTACACCGGCTGTAGCTGGTGCGTTACCGAATTCCCCTATATGGAGGAAGCCTATCAGCAATATCAGGATAAGGTGGGTATTGTCGCTCTGGATCCCTTGGGCGAAACTGACGCAGCCATCGCTGCCTTCCCCACAAATTACAATCTGTCTCTAAGCTTCCCCATGGCTGCCTGTCCCACCACTTGGGCAAACACATTTGGTATCACCGGCTACCCCACTTCCGTAATCGTTGACCGATATGGTGTTATCTGTTTGATCGAGGCCGGTGCTATCACCAGTCTGAACCCCTTTACCAGCCTGTTTGAGACAATGACTGCTGACGACTATCAGCAAAAGCTCTACAACAATATCGGTGAATTGGTTGTCAACCCCAAGCCCACATATACCATGGACACTCCCGAAAATGTGGCTGCCCTGCTAAACGCAGAGGGAGTTGAGGCAACCTATCATGCGGAAGAAGACGAAAAGAGTGCCGAGTACGCATGGCCCTTCATTGAAACTGAGAAAAACGGCGAAAAGTGCATGATGGCTTCCAATAAGGGCATTGACAGTTCCTTTGGTGTGCTCTATGCCGATGTAACCCTAAAAGCCGGCCAGGCTCTGGGGCTTGACTACCTGATCTCCAGCGAGACCGGTTCTGACACTTTTGTAGTCATCGTGGACGGTCAGGACATCTTCACCATTTCCGGCGTCAACGATCCGGAAACGTGGCAGTCCTGCTACCCGGTTGTCGCTGATGAGGACGGTACCTACGAGGTTGCGCTATTCTATCTAAAGGACGACTCCAATGGTGCCGGCGATGATACCGTTTATATCAAGAATGTCCGTGCTGTGAGCAAGGATGCCATTGACACCGCTACATATTTACCCAGAGAAGCTGCTACCAGCGAGGATGGCTTTACCTATTCCTATGCCGAACTGGTCTTTAACAGCAACGACGGTTACTACCACATCGGCTCTGAAAACGGCCCGCTGCTGCTGGCTGATTTGATGGGTTACACCCAATTCAGCGAAGAATCTACCATCTGGGAGATGGCATCTGAAGGCAAGATCACCTTAGACGGTAAGGATTATCTGGAGCAGCTTGAGCAGTATTGCAACTATGCATCCAACGCAAAAGGCGGTGTCTGCACCGTCAACCAAGAGCTTTTCGATCTGCTGCAGATCGTAGATAAAGCTGCCGGCTTTGACGATACAGACGACAAAGAATGGCTGAAAGCCTGTAAATACTTCCAGGCTTACGGTACAGACGGCAGCCAGTTGGAAGACCCCATTAAGGGACTTGCCACCTTCTCCGCCTACGAGGCAAAGGAAGGCAAGGACGTAAGCACCAACTACTTCTACTATGACCGCATCATCATGCCCAGAGGACTGTATGCCAAGTTCGTCCCCAGCAAATCCGGTGTATACCGTATCACCTCCCGTAGTGAATCCACCAACGGCGTCGATGGCTGGATCTTTAACGAGAATCGGGAAGAGCTCTTGGTTTATGAGCAGGACGAAAGACTGTTTAACGACAGTTCCGAAGTTTCCATGGTCTACTACATGGAGGCCGGCAAGCCCTACTTTATTGATATTGCCTTCTGGGATCCTTATGAAGTAGGTTACATTTATTACGATGTTGAGTATGTGGCAAGCACACGGGATCATTTCCGCCTCTGCTCCCCCGGCTACTTCACCTATGATACCAATGCCACCGGCGATGCCATGTATCACGTGATCGCAGGCGGTATCAAGGCTGTTCTGGGCGACGACGGCATCTACTATGAGGATTTGGGCAACGGCAAGAAGGGCAGCAAAATCTATGCAGACTTCACCGGTCTGACCAGTGTGTTCAGTTCACCTATTGCCACTGTGGACGCCTACAACGAGGATGGCTCTGTTAAAAAGGATGAAAACGGCAACCCCGTAAAGGTTAAAGGCATGATCGACCTGGGTGGCTTTGATTTCTCAAAGAACGAGAACGACCTGTATGTTCTGGGCATCATGGCAAAGAACAACAACGATTTGGAGGCTACCAAGGCTGCGCTTAAAGAAGAATGGGGCGATAGCTACGACACCTACGCTGAAGAATATCAGCTTGACGATGTTTTTGCCGGTAAGTATCACGGCAAGGGTGAGGATCTGACCGAGGAGATCAAGACCTACCTGGATGACATTATCACCGGTCCAGAAGAGTTGAAGGGATGTGTTGTGGTTACCGAACGGCTGGCAGAGCTCCTGCACCTGCTGATGGATAAGTATACATTTGAGGATGTGGACCAGTCCTGGCTCAAGATGTGCTACTACTACGACTATTTGGGACCGGAGGGCTGATACTCTCCCCATTCCCGGACTTTCCGAAAGGAGAAACACCATGCACTATATAAAAAGAATCCAGGCACTGTTTCTTGTGCTGACGCTGCTGCTGACCGGTGTGGTGCTGACCGCCTGCGGCGGAAATGCCACCTACCAGGTGAAAGTCATGGATGCCCAAGGCAACCCCTGCACCTCCGGCATCGTAGTTAAGTTTATGCAAGACGGTAAGCAGGCCGGCATGCAGCCCGTGAACGAAAACGGTATTGCCCAGAAGGAGCTTCCTAAGGGCAGCTACACCGTGGAGCTGGTATTCACCAACGAGGAACTGACCGGTCATTACGACCAGGTCCAGCTCACTTCCTCCTCCACCTCCGCCGAGGTTGCCCTGGTGCGGGGTGTCATCGGCGAGGCAAAAACCATCACTGCCACCTCCCCTGCAACCGGTGAACCCAAGGAGTATTCTATCTACCAGGTAGGTGCCGGCAGCACCTTCGTTTCCGTGGAGCCCAACGACCGGAACTACTTCCTGTTCACCCCCACCGAAGCAGGTACTTACAAATTCTCTGTGGACAAAGCAGATTTGATCCTGGGCTATTACGGTGCTCCCCACTTCGTGCAGACGCAGAATGTAGCCACTGACACCGAGAACAACAGCTTCACCATCTCTGTCAGTGCTTCTATGATCGGCACGGAAGCCGGCGGCACCTCCACCTTCGTGGTAGGTATCGACGGACTTGCGGAAAAGTCTGACTGCACACTCACCATTGAGCGTATCGGCGACCCTGCCCACAGCGTTTCTGATGAACCCTGGACCGAGTACAAGACTACTCACACCCCGACACCCTACACACTGGAACTGGGTGTTGACGAAAAGCTCACCTATATCGACATTAAGGGCAAAGCCGAAGACAACCAGATCGTTTTCAGCGAGGCCGACGGCTTCTATCATTACGGTACTGCCGATGGTCCTGTTGTGCTAATGCATTTGGGCAAAGGCGCGCCCTACGTTTCCCTGCAAGTGGTTATTCAAGGCGACGGCGCGGCAGGCGGTGCCCCCATCCGTGAGTATTTTTATGATGAAAACAATACGTTTGTAAAAAAAGAGGACTATACCAATATTCTGAGCGACTATTTTGCCAACATGGACCCGGATCTTGGTGTATATCCTCTAAACGACGACCTGATCTATATTATCAAAAACGGCTGCCACGGCTGGTGGACCGAATCCAGTCCCGATTACATCTTTGAAGGCTGCAATCCCGAGATCGGCTGGATGTTTGCCCTGTGCTATGTAGCAAGCTGACAGAAGGAGTAGAAAATATGGAAAAGATCAAAGCGCTTTTCAACAAGCTGCTTCAAAACAAGAAGCTGCTTTGGATCACCATTGGCAGTGCAGTTGCACTGATCGCAGTGATTGCTATTATCATTGCACTGCTGACAGGCGGTTCTGATTCCGGTCTTACCGGCTGCACCGTCGCGGTCAAGTCAGAGGGCGGCATGGCTTTGGAGGGTATCGGTGTGTATGTGTATACCGACGAAGCGAAAACAGAATTGATCGGCTACAGCAAGACCGACGAAAATGGCACTGTCAACATTGACCAGATGATTCCCGAGGGAAGTATTGCTATTTTGGAAGATGTCCCTGCCGGTTATACCGCTCAGGAAAGCTATCCCATTACTGCCTCCCCTATGGAGATCATTCTTCCCATCTCTCTGCTGGAAGAAATGACTGCTCTGACTCCGGGCAGTGTCATGTTTGACTTTACCGTAACCGACACCGATGGCATTGCTTACACGCTGTCTGAGCTTTTGAAGGAAAAAAAGGCTGTGGTACTGAACCTGTGGTACACCGGCTGCCAGCCCTGCAAGATGGAATTCCCCTTCCTGCAGAATGCTTACCAACGATACGCTGATGACATTGCACTGATTGCAATCAACCCGGATTCCAGTGATGACGAGGCTGGGATTTCCGCATATAAGTCCGAAAACAATCTGACCATGCCTATGGCAAAAGTGGATGGGAACTGGAATAATGTGATTGAGAATATTGCCTTCCCCACCACCATCATTATTGACCGTTTCGGCACTGTGGGTCTGATCCACATCGGAAGCATTGACAATACAGAAACCTTTGCCAACGCCTTTGCATTCTTCACTGCTGAGAACTATATCCAAACCGTGGTTGAGGATATTAAGAGCATTGAAACAGCAGGCGGCAACCAGCCCCAAGGTACCAAGGACGATCCTCTGGAATTTGCCGGTGTTACCGAATTTGAGGTGATCGTTCCTGCCGGTGAAACTGTATATTGTAACGTCTACCGGGTCGCCGGAATGGAATTGAAGGTAGAAAGTGCCAATGTGAAGGTTGGCTTTAACGACACCGAGTATACACCCAACGAAGGAATCGTATCCTTGCAGATTCCCGCAAGCACCGACCCCAATACCCCTGCGCTGATCGGCTTTACCAACACCGGTTCTGCTGAGGAAACCTTTAAAGTAACTTTCTCTGCCGGTGAGGGCACCATGGAGAATCCTTTGAAGCTGGTGCTGGGTGATACTACCGCTTCTGTTGCGGCTGGCAACGCCCAGGGTGTGCATTACACCTACGCCGTTGATAAGGAAGGCACCTTCACCTTGACTCTGAAAAACGCACCGGAGGGTGTGGAGTACGGTATCGCACTGAACAATCTGACCACCTCCAAGTATCTGACCTTGGACGAAGACGCAAAAGAGGATGAAGATGGCAACAAGACCCTTTCCTTCTCTGTTATGGAAGGCGACGAGGTCCAGCTTGTTATTTCTGTGATACCAAACGACAAGGACGAGTATCCTGCTGCCGAGGTTGGTTTCAACACCGCCATCGTAACCGAGGAGGATGCCACCCAGGAGGAAACTACTCCTGTTACCACCGCGCCCCCCGCAACAACCACTCCCCCTGTAACCACCGCACCTCCCACCACCGTTCCCGCCGGTCCCAATTACGATGGCAAGCTGGTCAATCCCGATAAACCTATTGAGATCAGTGGTTCTCTGGAATTTGACGCCGAGGATATTAAGGGCGGCGAGATGAAACTCTACAATGTATATAGAGTCGGTGGGACTGTATTGCAGGTCAAGGACCCGGATGTCTATATTATCTATGATGATGAGCTTTACAAACCTAACAGCAGTGGTTATATCTACATCAGCATGCAGTCTGAGGACCCCAGAACTCCGGAGGAGCTGATGATCGGCAATTCCGGAACCGGTACAAAGACCTTCGGTATTCTGTTCTACTATCCAAAAGGAACACGGATGAATCCGTATGACCTGTCTCTGGGGCAACTCACTGTAGATATTTCCAGAAACGACGACCAGGGCAGATTCTACAGTTATAAAGCAGCCGCCTCCGGCACCTTCACTATTGAGGTTCTGTCTGCTAGCGGTGGTGCCACAGCATCTGTCAGCATAACCAATGGCAGCCAGCAAGAGACACTAGAGGACGGCGCAACCACCGTATCGATTACCGTAAACGCAGGTGATGAGCTAATCATTGTTTTCAACACGGCAGTCGATGCTAATTTTAATTCCCCCGCTTCTACCCTTACGCTGAACGCATCGATTGCATAATTACAGCCCGGACGGCAAATACGCCGTCCGGGTACTATTTTGCCCGGCGGTGTCATCCCGAGCGTAGCCGAGGGATCCGTTCCCCCGTTGGGTATTGCGGATTTCTCCGCTCCCCTTCGCATCCGCTCAGGGTCGGTCGAAATGACATTATACCTGTCATTCTGAGCAATCATTGATCGCGAAGAACCCCCACCTCATTGGGACGATGTGGGCATCGTCCCCTACGGTCATGTCCGCCAGGTGTCGTAGGGGCGGATGCCCACATCCGCCCGCACCGTCATCCCAAAAGAAAACAGACGAGCGATGCTCGCCCCTACTACGCTTTTTTCGCAATACGCACACAGTCAAAACACAAATATTTTTATTTATAAAATGTAAAAATTTGCTTGCTTATGTACTTAAATAGTGATAAAATGTACACATACCTATTATGCAAACAGGTCTGCGCCTCTTTGCATAAAATGTATCATTTTTAGGAGGAAACTTTATGAAAAAGATCATTAGTTTGCTGGTCGTTCTGGCAATGCTGATGGCAATGGCTCCTGCGGTACTGGCTACCGGTACCGGCACTGACATGGACCCCTATGTCTATGAAGTCATTGGCGAAATCCCTGCTTACTACGACCTGGAAGCCGGTCAGACCATTTGGGTTCAAGCTCCCGTTTACGGTGCTACCGTAACACTCACCAACGCTGACGAGTTTGCTTTTATCGGTGTTAAGCACCCCATGACCGGTATGGTTGCTTCTCTTGCATCCACCAACGGCACCGGTTATGCATCCGTTGTCCTGGACAGCACCAATGCACCTCTGTCCGGTGAGATCGGTGATGTGGTTCTCTTTGCTGTCAGCAATGAGAATCCCTATGCTGCAACCTCTGTTGGCCTATCTGTCTCTTTCGATTCCGGTAATGGCGGCGATGTTATTGACACCCCTAACGGCACTGATTCCAACCCCTTTATCATTGAATCTCTGGAGTTCGCAACTGACATCGTTGTCGGCGAATCTGTTAACGCCACAGATGTCTACTACAAATATGTCGCTGAAAAGGACGGTATCATCGAGATTACCGATGCCACCTGTGATACTTATATTGCGCTGAACAGCGTGGATAACTTTGATTTTGGCAGCACACAGACCAGCGTTGAGGTTGCTCAGGGCGATGTTGTCTACATAAATATTTGCATTTCTTCTCCCACAGGCAACGCTTATGCAACTGTTGGCTATCAAGCAACAACACCTGGTGGTTCTAGTGGCGAGGGCGTTATTGAGGAAGGTACCGCAACTACTGAAGAAGACGAAAAGAAACTTGTCTTCTTTGATGCTACTGCAAATGGTACTCTGTCCATCACTGTTGGTAAC
>JAZRMP010000048.1:0-21083 GCA_045647705.1 Faecousia sp. | reverse complement strand
GCTCCAGTATGACGGAGATCTGAATATTCCGGAAAATTATCTGGTCCAGCCCCCGGTGATCACCAATACCCTTACAGAAGTTCTGTGTGATGCGGGCATCCGGGAGTTTGCGGTGTCTGAGACCCAGAAGTACGGCCATGTTACTTATTTCTGGAACGGCAACCGGTCCGGCAAGGTGAATGCCCAGTTGGAGGACTATCTGGAGATTCCCTCGGATGTGATCCCCTTCGAGCAGGCACCTGCCATGAAGTCCAAGGAAATTACAGAGGCGATGGTGGAAGCCATGGCTGGTGGCAAGTATCAGTTCCTGCGCTGCAACTACCCCAACGGCGACATGGTGGGACACACCGGCGTGATGGACGCGGTGGTCTATGCCATGGAGTGTGTGGATAACGGTCTGAAGGCAATTCTGGAGGCGGCAGATCAGTATGGTTATACCGTGCTGATCACCGCAGACCACGGCAATGCCGATCAGATGACCGAAACCAAGAAGGGCAAAACTTCTGTCAGAACCGCCCACTCTCTGAACCCGGTTCCTTTCATTATTTATGACAAGGACAACCACTGGACCATTAAGGAAGGCGCGTTTGGTCTTGCCAACGTGGCACCCACCGTGGTCAAAATGATGGGACTGACCGCTCCCGATTGCTGGGAGGACAGCATTGTTTGAAAACAACCCCCAAAATCTTAAGGAGGTACTGAATTATGATCCGACATGACAACGAAAACGGAAGCGTGAATGTCAGCACCGGCGTATATACCGACATCGCCGGCACCGCCGCCAGCAACTGCTTCGGCGTGAAGGGTATGGCAGCAAGATCCGTCAGCGACGGTGTTTACCATCTGCTCCGCAAGGAATCTATGTCCAAGGGTGTAAAAGTGGAGTTCCATGAGGACAATTCCATTTCCATCGACCTGCACATTATGGTGGATAACGGCGTGAATTTGGGTGCTGTGGGTGCATCCATCATTTCTGAGGTGCGCTATGTTGTGAACAAGTGCACCGGCACCCAGGTACGTGCCGTAAACGTCTATATTGATTCCATTGTGGGATAAGCTGGAGGTGTAACCATTGAGACAGACTATCAACGGCGCTGATTTTCGCCGTTTGGCCATCAGCGCGGCTGCATCAGTCGAGATTCATAAGCAGCAGCTTAACGAGCTGAATGTATTCCCTGTGCCGGATGGCGATACCGGCACTAATATGTCTATGACCATCAATGCCGCAGCAACCGATCTGCGAAAGGCAGAGGACCCCTCTCTGGAGAAGGCTGCCGGGATTGCGGCATCTGCCCTGCTCGGGGGCGCAAGAGGTAACTCCGGCGTGACCCTGTCCCTGCTGTCCCGTGGCATCTCCCGGAAGCTCAAGGGTGCTCAGGTTGCCGACGGTGTACTGTGGGCGCAGGCTTTGCAGGAGGGTGTAGACGCTGCCTACAAGGCGGTCATGAAGCCGGCGGAGGGCACGATCCTCACCGTTGCCCGTCTGGCAGCCGGTGCTGCGCTGAAGGCTGCGGAGGAGAACAATCATATTGAATTTGTCCATGCGGCTGCCATTGCAGAGGCGAAGGTGGCACTGGCCAACACCGTCAACCAGAACCCTGTTCTGAAAAAGGCAGGCGTTGTGGATGCAGGCGGTAAGGGCTGGCTGTTCGTTCTGGAGGCGATGCTCAGCTCTTTGCAGGGCGAGGATGTGGTCGTTCCCGAGGGAATGGCAGAGGAAGCAGGCAAGGAACAGGCGGATTTCTCCGATTTTGATACCGAGGACATCACCTTTACCTACTGCACCGAGTTCATCATCGACCGTGAGAACGACAAGGACCCCGAGCAGCTTCGCGCCTTCCTGGATAGCTTGGGCGACAGCCTGGTGCTGGTAGATGACGAGGAAATTATCAAGGTCCATGTTCACACCAATGACCCGGGCAAAGCCCTGCACGAAGCCATGGATTACGGCTCTTTCATCACTGTGAAGATTGAGAATATGCGCTTGCAGCACACCGAAAAGGTGATGAGCGAGAACGAGAAAGCACCTAAGATCGCCGAACCGGAGAAGCCCTTCGGTGTGGTTTCCGTCTGCGCCGGCGATGGCCTTGCGGACGTATTTATGAATCTGGGCGTGGACGGCATTATCTCCGGTGGCCAGACCATGAACCCCAGCACCCAGGATATTCTGGAGGCAGTGAACAAGGTTCCTGCGGAAACGGTGTATGTTCTGCCCAATAACAAGAATATTATTATGGCAGCAGAGCAGGTGGATGCACTGACTCCCAAGCACGTGGTGGTCATTCCCAGCAAGACGGTGCCCCAGGGCATTACCGCTATGCTCAGCTTTAACCCCGAGGGGACCGAGGAGGAGAACACTGCCGCTTTGACAGAGGCACTGGGTACGGTGGATACCATGCAGATCACCTACGCCGCCCGGAACTCTGACTTTGATGGCTATGACATCCATGAGGGCGACTACCTTGCCATGTACGGCAGCGCGCTGTTCGGCACCAGTAAGGATATTAAGGTACTGCTGCGCGCTTTGGCAGAGAAGGTCCGGGACGAGGGCAAGGACTATATCACCATCTATTACGGTGAGGATATTCAGGAAAAGCATGCCCAGAAGGCTGCGGATCTGTTCCAGGAAATTTGCGCCGAGGCAGATGTGAATCTGCTTCGGGGCGGTCAGCCTGTGTATTACTATTTGATCTCTGCGGAATAAACTTCCGCGAACCGGCGTACCGCAGGCGACCCTGCGGTACCCCAGTTTCATTCTTACGAAATTTGTCAGATCCCGAGTTGACGCGCTAACGCGCGCAATGGTCAATTATCCACTGTTTATCGCTTCAATGGAGCAATAAACAGGATATCGAAAGGAGGCGGGTTATGAAAAAATACTGGCAGAAGATCATGCAGCTCTGCCGCTATATCGTCGGACTGCGGATCCCGGTCTATGCCTCTCATGCCAGCTTCTTTATTGTTTTGTCCGTGTTCCCTACCTTGGTTTTGCTATTGAGCTTGCTGCGTTATACTGGGGTGGAGGTGGAAAATCTGACGGAGCTGCTTCATGGGGTCCTTCCAACGGCACTGATGCCGGCAGCCCAGAAGCTGATTATCAATACCTACAACAGCACAACCTCTGCTGTGATTTCCATATCCGCGCTGACGGCCCTTTGGTCTGCCAGCCGGGGGGTCCATGGTCTGATGACCGGACTAAACTCCATTTACGCGGTGTCGGAGAACCGGGGCTACCTGCATACCCGGCTGGTGAGCATGATGTATATGTTCGCATTTCTGCTGGTATTGCTGTTGACACTGGTGCTGCATGTGTTCGGCACCAGTCTGATTCGGTGGCTGCCCTTTGGGGACAGTCCGGTGCTTGCCTTCTTGGAGGGGATCATAGACCTGCGGTTTTTCCTGCTGCTGTTTGTTCAGACCGGGCTGTTTACCGCTATGTTTATGGTGCTGCCCAATAAGCACAACCGGCTTGCCGATTCTTTCCCCGGTGCAGTGTTTTCTTCTATTGGGTGGCTGGTGTTTTCCGATGCCTATTCCATTTATGTGGAGAATTTTGCCGGACTTTCCAATGTGTATGGATCGGTATACGCAGTGGCACTGAGCATGCTGTGGCTTTACTGCTGTGTGTCCATTTTGTTTTACGGCGGCGCGCTGAACCACTGGCTGATGCACGATAAAGGATAACCAGCCGCCCGCCAGATTCCTGTTTATCGGGCAGTTTGTACCAACCCATGTCATTTCGACCGACCCTGAGCGAAGTCGAAGGGGAGTGGAGAAACCCGTTCTTCTACAAGGTATTACGGATTCCTCGGCTT
Source organism: Faecousia sp. (assembly GCA_045647705.1). Classification (GTDB taxonomy): domain Bacteria; phylum Bacillota; class Clostridia; order Oscillospirales; family Oscillospiraceae; genus Faecousia. The sequence continues at coordinate 17,268 of JAZRMP010000048.1, read as the reverse complement.
CGCTCGGAATGACAAGCAGTAAACTGCTTGTCAAATCGGAATTTAAACAATTCGTAAACGGATTCGGCTGTTTACGACTTGTTCACAAGCGGGAAGTATGATATAGTCAAAAAATGGGAGGTGGATGCTGTGTTTGGATATGTGATGGCCAGCTTGCCGGAAATGGATGCCAATGCCCGGAAACGGTACAGCGCGGTATACTGCGGCATCTGCCGGCGGATTCGGGACTGCGCCGGAAACTGTGCCCGGCTGGGTCTGAGCTATGATATGGCATTTCTGGCACTGCTGCTCATGAGCCTCTATGAACCGGAGGAGACTGGGGGCCGCCATGCCTGTATGCTCCACCCGGCAAGACATTGGCTGGACAACGAATTTATCCGCTACGGCGGGGACATGAATATTGCCCTTGCCTACTATAACTGCATGGACGATTATGCCGACGATGGCAGGATAACCGGGAGAATCATGGCAGGGGTTTTTGAAAAGGCATTGCCAGAGATTCAAAACAAATACCACCGGCAATGCCAGGCCATTGAACGCTGCATTTCGGAGTTGAATGACCTGGAAAAGCAGGGCTGTACCAATCCGGACGAGCCTGCCGGCTGCTTTGGGCGGCTTATGGGCGAGCTGCTGGTTTGGCAGGAGGATCTGTGGGCACCCACCCTGCGGCAGATGGGCATGGCCCTTGGCCGATATATTTACTTAGCAGACGCGGCGGTGGACTACCGCCGGGACAAGCGGAAAAACCGGTATAACCCTTTCCTTGCCATGGGCATGGAGGAGGACTGGCAGAAATGGGAGCAATACCTTGTGCTTGCCATGGGTCGCTGCACCGAGTACTATGAGCGGCTGCCCTTGGTGCAGGACAAAAAGCTGTTGGATAATATCCTGTACAGTGGCGTATGGGTGGAATACAGAAGAAGGCAGGGAGGCAGAGGCGCTTCCCGGGAGGTAACTGATGATCGACGATCCGTATAAGGTGCTTGGGGTCAGCCCCGATGCGTCGGATGAGGAAATAAAACAGGCGTACCGGCGGCTTGCCAAGCAGTACCATCCGGACCGGAATCCCGGGGACCCGGTGGCGGCAAAGAAGATGCAGCAGGTCAACGCCGCTTATGAGCAGATAAAAAATCCCGAGGCATACCGGCAGGCGGGGCGGCAAGGTTACGGCGGTCAGAGCTACGGTGGTTACGGTGGCTATGGGTATGACCCCTTCGGGGGGACGTGGAATCGGCGACAACAGCAGCAGGGCGACCCCGGCGACCAATATCAACAGGCGGCATACAATTATATCATCTATGGCAGGTACACCGAGGCACTGAATATTTTAAACGATTCTGCCAATAAGAATGCCCGGTGGTACTATCTGTCTGCCCTTGCCAACGATGGGCTGGGCAATGAGGTAACGGCTTTGGAGCATATTCGCCGGGCGGTGAGTATGGAGCCGGGCAATGCCGAGTACCTGCACACATTGGAGCAGATCCAGAACGGCGGAGCGGCATACCGTCGGCAGGCAGGCAGCTTCCGGGGCTTTGATGTCCGGGGCGGCCTGTGGCAGCTTTGTTTGTGCTGGGCGGCGCAGCTTTTCTGCTGCCGGGGGCAGTTTTTCTGCTGCTGACCGGAAAAATAACCCAGGGGAGGACCGCCGGTCCTCCCCTTACAAATTCCTGTTTATCGGTGCGTTTGCACTACCCCATGTCATTTCGACCGTGGTGCTCCGCGCAGCGAATCACAAATACCAATGCTTGCCGGTGGCAAGCATACCACTAATAATTGCGTAGTCGAGCGGAGAAATCCGTTCCCCCGCAAAGGATTACGGATTTCTCGACTACCCCTTCGGCTTCGCTCAGGGTCCGCTCGAAATGACAAGCGAGCAGCCCGGTAAATCGGGATTTGACGGGTATGGTACAATGGTTACACGAGGTGAAGGATATGAGAAACACCACACTATGCTATATCACCCGGGGGGACGAGGTCTTAATGCTCCATCGGGTCAAAAAGGATAAGGACATCAACAAAGACAAGTGGATCGGGATCGGCGGCAAGTTTGAAAAGGACGAAGCCCCCGAGGAATGTCTTTTGCGGGAGGCCCGGGAAGAAACAGGGCTGACCCTCACAAACTGGAGGTGCCGGGGTGTGGTTACATTTCTGAATACCTGCTGTGAGGGGGAGTTTATGTATCTGTTCACAGCAGACGGATTTGAAGGAAGCCTGAATGAATGCGACGAGGGAACTCTCCGATGGGTCAGCCGGGACTTTTTGGACAGCCTGCCCATGTGGGAGGGAGATAAGATATTTCTGGAGCTTCTGTGGCAGGACGCGCCCTTTTTTCTGCTGACCCTGCGCTATGACGGCGACCGGCTGATCGAGGCGGTGCTCAACGGAGAAAAGATACAATAGACAATTATAAATAAAGGCGCTATGGGCGCAAAAAAACCACCGGTAATAACCGGTGGTTTTGTTTGCTTTTATTAGCCCTCTTCGCGCATCTGGGCGAAGCTCTCGCTGCAGTATACGGGACGGTCGGACTTGGGCTCGAAGGGAACCTTTGCCTCGCCGCCGCAACGGGCGCAGGTAGCGGTGAAGAACTCACGGGGACCACGGGCAGCATTCTTGCGAGCATCACGGCATGCCTTGCAGCGCTGGGGCTCGTTCTGGAAACCGCGCTCTGCATAGAATTCCTGCTCACCGGCGGTGAAAACGAATTCGTTGCCGCACTCTTTGCAAACTAAAGTCTTGTCTTCGTACATTGTGTTTACCTCTTTTCGGATAGTTGACGCCCCGTGAAAACCCATCGAATACCAACGGAAATTAACCAGGACTGGTATTTTTGGTGGAAAGCCACCAAGTAGTATTATATACAAGTTGGTTGATTTTGTCAATACTTTATAAAATTTTTGTGGGTTTATTTAACATTTTGTGTAATTTTCTCAAAGAGAGAATTGGGTCTGCCCGGTGTAAGGGATGTGCAGGTGGTCATAGGCCAGGGGGGTTACACACCTGCCACGGGGGGTACGGGTCAGAAAGCCCAACTGCATCAGATACGGCTCATACACATCTTCCAATGTGATGGCTTCTTCGCCGATGGTGGCGGCAAGGGTCTCCAGACCCACAGGTCCGCCGCCGTAATTATGGATAATGGAACCCAGCAGCCGCCGGTCGATATTGTCCAGCCCAAGGTGGTCCACTTCCAGCCGGGACAGGGCAAGGTCTGCTGCCTCCTTGGTAATGGTGCCGTCGCCTAAAACCGTGGCAAAGTCCCGGACCCGGCGCAAAAACCGGTTGGCGATTCGGGGTGTGCCCCGGCTGCGGGAGGCAATTTCCACCGCGCCTTGGGGATGGATGTCCATTCCCAAGATGGTGGCAGACCGGGTTACGATCCGGGCAAGCTCCTCAGGGGTATACAGCTCCAGCCGCAGGCTCACACCAAACCGGTCCCGCAACGGCGCAGAAAGCTGACCAGCGCGGGTGGTTGCGCCCACCAAGGTGAATTTGGGCAGGTCCAGACGGATGGAGTTGGCACTGGGACCTTTGCCCACCATAATATCAATGGCAAAGTCCTCCATTGCGGAGTACAAAATCTCCTCCACCACCCGGCTGAGCCTGTGGATCTCGTCAATGAACAGAATATCCCCGGGGTTCAGGTTGGTCAGCAGTGCCGCCAGATCTCCGGGTTTTTCAATGGCGGGGCCGGAGGTAATACGGATATTCACACCCATCTCGTTGGCGATCACCCCGGCAAGGGTGGTTTTGCCCAGACCGGGAGGGCCGTAAAGCAGGGTGTGGTCCAACGGCTCGCCCCGATGCCGGGCGGCCTCGATATATACCGACAGGTTGGCTTTCGCCTTCTCCTGCCCGGTGTAGTCGCAGAGCATTTTGGGGCGCAGACCGATCTCCCCGGCATCCTGTGGTGCAAAGGTGGGTGAGATGATCGGCGCGGTAATTTCTTCGTTAAATTCTAAGCTCATAAGAGACCTCCAATTTCAGCGTAAAGGCTCCCTTGTGTAAAGGGAGGCTTTGGTGCGTCAGTTGCGTATGACCATTGCGCGTAATGCGAAGCGGATCAGCTCCTCGGTGGAGGCGTTGGGGTCTGCGCCCTTCAGGGCGGCGGCGATCTCCGGGGCGGAATAGCCCAGCTCCTGCAAGGCGGCGGTGGCAAGGCCGGTGTTGCTGTTGGAGGTGGGGGCAACGCTGACTCCTGCGGACAGGTCGATTTCGGCGGTACTGCCGCCGATCTTGTCCCGCAGCTCCAAAATGATTCGCTGCGCCAGTTTTTTCCCCACACCCTGGGCGGCGGTGAGAAGTTTTTCGTCCCCGGTCATCACCGCAAGGGTGAAATTCTGAGGGCCGGGGGACAGAATTGCCATGGCAGCCTTAGGGCCTACGCCGTTGACGGAGGTGAGCAGACTGTAGCATCGCTGCTCCTCCCGGTCAATAAAACCGTACAGGTCAAAGGCATCCTCCCGGATGGATTCGGTAATGTACAGCCGGGCGGGCTGATTCAATTTCAGTTGGGAGGCGGTATAGGCTGTGATTCGGCAGCCGTAACCAACGCCACCGCAGTCGATCACCGCAAGACCCGGCTCAAGGACCGTTACAGTTCCCGATACATAATAGAGCATAGAAACCTCCGAATCAATAAATAATTGAGAATTAAGAGTTAAGAATTAAGAGTGGTCATTTTTGCTAATTTGTATCTTTAATTCTTGATTTGTGCTAAGAGAGAGGTGCTGGAGCGGGCGTGGCACAGGGCGATGGCGACCGCATCGGCAGCGTCGTCGGGCTTGGGCATGGCGGACAGCTTCAAAAGCCGCTTGGTCATTTCCTGGACCTGGTGCTTGGTGGCACCGCCGTAGCCCACTACCGCCTGCTTCACCTGCATGGGCTTATAGGAGTAAACCGGCAGGCCTGCCTGCCGTATGGCAAGCAAAATCACGCCCCGGCTTTGCGCTACCCCGATGGCGGTGGTAACGTTATGGCCAAAAAACAGTTCTTCGATGGCGACCGCTTCCGGCTTTGCAGTTTCCAGGAGCTTTTTCATATCCTCGTAGATGATCTCCAGACGGGCGGAAAAGTCCATCCCCGCAGGGGTGGTGATCGCGCCGCAGCCCACAAGCTGCTGGTGTCCCCGGTCTGCTTCGATGATGCCGAAGCCGGTAATGCCGTAGCCCGGGTCGATCCCCAGAATCCGCATGGCAGAGCACCTCCTGTTGTTTTTTTTATGATAGCACATTTGTTTTAATTTGCATAGTTTAATTTTCATGGAAGTTTGTTCTTATGTACATGAAATGCAAGGTTTTGGAAATACTGGTTGTAAAGGCGGTGGTTTTATGCAGCAGTTTTCCTGTACGACCCGGGTAGTGTCCGGGCCGGGAAGTCTGGCATATCTGAAGGAACTGAGGGCAAAGAAGCTATTTTTGGTTGCGGACCCTTACTTTGTGAAAAACGGCACCGCAGATCGGGTGGCAGCCCTTTCCGGAGCGGCAGAGTATCGGGTGTTTTCCCGGATCACGCCGGACCCGACCGTGGAACTGGCTGCGGAAGGCACTGCGGAGTTAAAGGCGTTTGCACCCGATACGGTGGTGGCACTGGGAGGCGGCAGCGCCATGGACTGCGCCAAGGCTATGGTGTATTTTGCAGGCATTCCGGTGGTGCTGGTTGCTATCCCCACCACTTCCGGCTCCGGGTCGGAGGTTACGGACTTTGCCATTCTGACCCACAAAGGGGTCAAGCACCCACTGGTGGACGAAAAGCTGCGTCCCGCAGTGGCAATTCTGGACAGCGAGCTTCTGGGCAGTCTGCCCAAAGGACTCATTGCGGATACGGGCTTTGATGTGCTGAGTCATGCACTGGAGGCGGCAGTGGCAAAAAATGCCGATGCCTTTACCGACGCGTTTGCCCGGGAGGCTTTTTCTGCGGTGTATGCGGGGCTGCCTGCCAGCTATGCCGGGGATACCGGTGTACGGCAGAGGATCCATGATGCGGCCACCATGGCGGGGCTTGCCTTTACCCATGCAGGATTGGGGCTATGCCATGCCATGTCCCACGCATTGGGAGGCGCGTTTCATATCCCCCATGGGCGGCTCAATGCGATCTTGCTCCCGGCGGTGATAGACTGCAACGCCCATGCCTGTGCCCGGGAATATGCTGCCATTGCCCGGGCTGCCGGGCTGCCCGGGGCGGCGGATACGGTGGCGGTGCGGAACTTGAAAAACGGTCTGGTGCGGCTGCGCCGGGAGTTGGGAATGCCCCAGACACTAAAGGAAGCCGGGGCAGAGCCCCGGGAAGTATGGCACAAAACCGGCGACATTGTCAAAGCAGTGCTTGCCGACCCATGCTGTGCCACCAACCCCATTGGGGTAGAGGATTTTATGGTACGCAGGATCTTGGAAGAGGTAACAGGCCGTGGCTGAAAGTCTTCTGTCCGTGGGGCTGGATGTGGGGACAACCACCACCCAGCTTATTGTGTCCCGGCTGACCCTGAAAAACCGGGCGTCGGCATTTTCCGTCCCCCAAATGCACATTGAGGACCGGGAGATCCTCTACCGTTCTCCGGTGTATTTTACCCCCCTTCTGGATAAGGACCGGGTGGATGGACAGGGGGTTCGGGATATTGTGGAGGCGGAATACAAAAAGGCGGGGATCCAAAAGGCAATGGTGGATACCGGGGCGGTGATCATTACCGGCGAGACATCCCGGAAGGAAAACGCCCGGCAGGTATTGGCGGCTTTGACGGATCTTGCCGGGGACTTTGTGGCCGCCACTGCCGGTCCGGATCTGGAAAGCGTTTTGGCTGCCCAAGGCAGCGGGGCGGTGGCATATTCCAAGGAAACCGGAAAAGCTGTGCTGCACATAGACATCGGCGGCGGCACATCCAATTTTGCCTGGATCCAGAATGGGGAAATTATAAAAACCGGGTGCATGAATGTAGGCGGCAGGCTGATAAAGCTGTCAGACACCGGGCAGATCATATATCTTTCCCCTGTTTTGGCAGGGCTGACGGAACAAAAACCCGGGGAGTATCCTGCCCCGGGGCAGTTGGCAGCCGTGGCAGAGATTCTGACCCAAGGATTGGAGATGGGGGCAGGACTGCGGCCGGCAACGGAGCTGCTTGACAAGCTGTGGACAAAAGAGTGCGGGCAGAATTGGAGGCCCATGGACACATCTGCGCCTACGGAATGGACGATTTCCTTTTCCGGGGGTGTGGCGGAGTGTATCCGGCAGGACAAGCACCCCGGAGCGTTTGGGGATATGGGCGTGGAGTTGGGTCAGGCGATCAAAAACAGCCGTTTGTGCCGGGGAGAATACCGGGTGGGGGACAATGCCATCCGGGCAACGGTGATCGGCGCCGGATGCCACAGTGCCCAGCTTTCCGGAAGTACGGTGTTCTGCCGGGGTGTGGACTTGCCACTAAAAAACCTGCCGGTGGCGTCGATCTCTGACCGGGAGCAGGAAGACCCTGCCCTTGCCGGACTGATCCAGCAGAAGGTCAAGCAAGCAGACGGATCCCCTGTGGTGCTGGCAATGCCCGGCTTTTCCGGAGGCTATGACCGGGTATCGGCGTTGGCAGAGCGGATTGCCGCCTCTGCCGGGGAGGGTCCGGTAATCGTCTGTCTGGAGGCGGATCTTGCCAAGGCTTTGGGGCAACGGTTGGGGTTGCTGCTGCCCGGGTCGCCGATCTTGTGCATTGATCGGGTGAAGCTCAATACCCAAAGCTATCTGGATGTGGGGCGGTTTGCAGGACCTGCCCTGCCGGTGGTGGTGAAGACCCTGGTGTGGGAAAGATAAAGCCCCTCTTATGTAAAGGGAGGCTTTGGTGCTCGCCATTTGTTACTGCGCGGGATATAGGAGGTATTTATGAAACTGAAAACCACATTGTTGGGAAAGACATATATTTTCAAGGACTTGAAAGAGGTTCTTGCCAAGGCGAATGAGGAAAAGACCGGGGATAAGCTGGCAGGGCTGGCAGCTTCGGATGCCCGGGAGCGGGTAGCGGCAAAGGTGGTTCTCAGTGCCGTAACGCTGGGGGATCTGCGGGAAAATCCCGCTGTGCCATACGAGCAGGATGAAGTTACCCGGATCATTCAGGATGATGTGAATGAAGTCCAGTTCCGCAAACTGCAAAACTGGTCTGTGGCGGAGTTTCGGGAGTGGCTGCTGGACGAAAATACCACCGGGGCAGACATCCGGCGGGCCAGTCGGGGGCTGACGTCGGAAATGGTGGCGGCAGTGTGCAAGCTGATGAGCAATCTGGACCTTATTTACTGCGCCAATAAAATTCCTGTTACTGCCCACTGCAATACCACCATCGGTCTGCCCGGGACCCTGTCCTGCCGCCTTCAGCCCAACCACACCACCGATGATCCGGAGGGGATCACTGCCTCGGTGCTGGAGGGGCTGAGCTTGGGCGCGGGGGATGCGGTGATCGGATTGAATCCGGTTACGGACAGTCCGGAGCAGGTGGGGAAGATCCTGCGCAGATTTCAGGAGATTAAGGAGCACTGGGAAATTCCCACCCAGATCTGCGTGCTTGCCCATGTAACCGCCCAGATGAAGGCAGTGCGGGAGGGCGCGCCCTGCGATTTGATTTTCCAGTCGATTGCCGGCAGTCAGGCGGGCAATGCTGCCTTCGGCTTTGATGCCGCGACCATTGCCGAGGCCCGGGAACTGCTTTTGCGGGACGGTACGGCGGAAGGGCCCAATGTAATGTACTTTGAAACAGGGCAGGGGTCGGAGCTTAGCTCCAACGCCCATCACGGCACAGACCAGGTTACCATGGAGGCCCGGTGCTATGGCTTTGCCAAGCGATTCCAGCCCTTTTTGGTCAATACGGTGGTGGGCTTTATCGGGCCGGAGTATCTGTACGATTCCCGGCAAGTTACCCGGGCAGGTCTGGAGGACCATTTTATGGGCAAGCTTACCGGCGTGTCTATGGGCTGCGACTGCTGCTATACCAACCACATGAAGGCAGAACAGAACGACATTGAAAACCTAGCGTCCCTTTTGACCATGGCAGGGTGCAATTACTTTATGGGGATCCCCCATGGGGACGATATTATGCTCAACTACCAGACTACCGGTTTCCGGGAGACGGCGGCCTTGCGGGAGCTGACAGGCAAGACTGCCATTCCGGAGTTCCAGAGATGGCTGGAGAGAATGGGCTTTGGGGAAAATGGGAAACTGACGAAAAAAGCCGGCGACGGCTCCAGTTTGCTGTTTTGAATAACGGCTATTTGCCAATTCCGATTTGTCGGGCTACTCGCTTGTCATTTCGAGCGGAGCAACAGCAGGTTGCGAAGTCGAGGAATCCGTATTCCTTTGCAGGGTAACGGATTTCTCCACTCCCCTTCGACTACGCTCAGGGTCGGTCGAAATGACATAGTGTGGTACAAACTGCACGATAAACAGGAATTTGAAAGGGAGTGCGAAGTTGAACAAACAGGAATTGTCTGCCATGGTGGCGGAGATCTTACAATCTATGGGGCAAGAACCCCAAGTGAAAGGGAGCGACTACAAGCCCACGAATCCCGGTCCGGCGGCAAAGCCCACCCACTACCACGATGGGGACTTTGTCCCGGATGTTACGGCACTGGATCTGCGGAAGCTATATCTGGTGGAGGGGGCAGCCCAGCCGGAGAAGTACCGGGCGTTAAAGGAAAAGACCCCGGCGCGGCTTGGCTCCGGCAGAGCCGGTCCCCGGTACAAGACCCTGACCATGCTGAGATTCCGGGCGGATCATGCGGCGGCGCAGGATGCGGTGTTTTCCCAAGTCCCGGAGGATTTCGGGGAGAAAAACGGGCTTGTGTCTGTAAAAACCAGGTGTGAGAGCAAGGACGAGTATCTGACAAGACCGGATTTGGGACGGTGCTTTGACCAGGAGAATCAGAACAAGATCCGCAGTGCTGTGCCCAGTGCCCCCCGGGTGCAGGTAGTGGTGGGGGATGGCCTTTCCTCTGCTGCCTGTATGGCAAATGCCATGGACTGTATGGCGGCCATTCGGGACGGCCTGAAGCTACAGGGCATTGACCTGGGACCGGGGCTGTTTGTACGGTATTGCCGGGTAGGTGCCGGGGATGCTGTGGGGGACATTACCGGGTGTGAGCTGGTCTGCGTGCTGGTAGGCGAGCGACCCGGACTGGTTACGGATAAGAGCATGTCTGCCTATATCACCTATAAGCCCCATACCGGGGTGTCCGAATCTGCCCGGACGGTGGTTTCCAACATCCACGCCCAAGGGACACCGGCGGTTGAGGCAGGGGCGTTTATTGCGGAGCTGATCGGCACCATCCTTGCCAAAAAAGTCTCCGGCGTGGAGCTGCAAAGATGATCCCGGTAAAGGTTTTGGCAGTGCGGTATCTGGCAAATGCCGCCCCATCCTTGATGCAGGCGTTGGGAGCACCCGGGGACCGGCCTGCCCTTGCCATGCTTACCACCGACTGCGACGATGCCACCTATATTGCGCTGGATGAAGCCACCAAAGCGGCAGATGTGGTGGTATGCTACGGACGCAGTTTCTATGCCGGGGCAGCCAATGCCTCCACCCCAAACGCCGGAGAGGTGATAGGCATTCTGGCAGCACGCACCCCGGGAGCGGTGCGAAGCGGAATGGCTGCGGCATTGGATACTCTGGATGTTGTTGGGTTTGAGGAAGTGGCGGGGGTGCCCTATCTTGCCCATACCGTCAGCCGGTGCGGCAGTTTTCTGGCAAAGGAGGCAGGGGTTGCCGAGGGGTCGCCTTTGGCGTATCTCATTGCTCCGCCACTGGAGAGCATGTATGCCATGGACGCTGCAATGAAGGCTGCAGATGTAACGTTATGTAAACTGTACGGACCGCCCAGCGAGACCAATTTCGGCGGTGGTCTGCTTACCGGCACCCGGTCTGCCTGTCAGGCGGCATGCGATGCCTTTGCCGCCGCCGTGGCAGAAGTGGCAGGCAGACCAGTTGAGAATTAAGAATTGAGAATTATTTGTCAAATTCCGATTTGCCGAGCAGTTTACTGCTTGTCATTCCGAGCGGACCCTGAGCGAAGCCGAAGGGGTAGTCGAGGAATCCGTAATATCCGGGAAGAGAACGGATTTCTCCATGCGCCTACCGGCTTAGTCGAAATGACATGGGGTGGTACAAACAGCCCGGAAAACAGGAATTTAAGAGGGTGTGTGATATGGAATTAGATAAGGACTTACGGGCGCGGCAGGAGGCAAGGACACTTGCAAAGCAAGCCCAGCAGGCACAGGAACAGCTTGCCGTTATGCCCCAGGAGAAGCTGGATGCCCTTGTGGAGGCGGTGGCAAAGGATTTTTACGATGCCTCCCTGGAGCTGGCGGAGCTGGCGGTCCGAGAGACCGGCTTCGGCAACCCGGAGGACAAGCTGACCAAAAACCGGTTTGCTTCCAAAACCGTCTGTGAGGCGGTGCGGGGCATGAAGACCGTGGGCGTATTAAAGGAGGATCCGGGGGAAAAGCTATGGGAAGTGGGGGTCCCTGTGGGGGTCATTGCTGCCATTGTGCCCAGCACCAATCCCACCTCCACCGTGTGTTATAAGGCGATCATTGCCCTGAAGGCAGGGTGCAGCATTGTCTTTTCTCCCCATCCCAAGGCGTTGGAATGCACCCTCCGGGCGGCGAAGGTGGTGGCGGCGGCTGCGGAAAGAGCCGGCGCGCCGGCAGGCAGCGTTTCCTGCCTGTCCGTTCCCAGTCTGGACGGCTGCCGGGAACTGATGGGGGCGGCGGAAACAAAACTGATCCTTGCCACCGGCGGACCTGCTATGGTACGCTCCGCCTATTCCTCCGGCAAGCCCGCCATCGGCGTGGGCGCGGGCAACGGCCCTGCTTATATCCACCGGTCGGCGGACGTGGACCATGCGCTGGATTGCATTGCCCGTTCCAAAAGCTTCGACTACGGTACCGTCTGCGCTTCGGAGCAGAGCATTATCGTGGAAAAGGATATGGAGCAGCAGGTGCGTCAGACCGCACAGCAAAAGGGCTTTTACTTCATGGACGAGAACCAGGCAGGCGCGTTGGCAAAGCTGCTGTTTAAGCCCAATGGGACACTGAATCCCCAGATCGTGGGCAGGGCTGCCACAGAGCTTGCCCGGATGGCTGGGTTTTCTGTACCCCAGAGCACCCGGGTGCTGGTGGCGCGGGAGCAGGAGGCAGGTCCTACCCGGCCCTATTCTATGGAAAAGCTCTGCCCGGTGCTGGCATTTTTCGTTATGGACAGCGAGGACGCGGTGCTTGAGAAGGCGGTGGAGGTTTTGAGACATGAGGGCAGCGGCCACACCTTTGCCATCCATGCCCGGGACAAGGCGGTGGTACGCAAATTTGCCCTCAAGATCCCTGTGTCCCGGTTTTTGGTAAATACCCCGGCGGCACTGGGTGGGATCGGCGCAACAACGGAGCTGTTTCCTGCGCTGACGCTGGGCTGCGGCGCAGTGGGCGGCAGCTCCACCAGCAACAACATCTCGCCCATGGACCTTATCAATGTCCGCCGGGTGGCGTGGGACACCGGGGAGGCTAAGGAGAAGTCTGTCTCGGTAGATGACAGTCTGGTGGAAATTCTGACAGCGAAGATCTTAGAACGACTGAAATAATGGACGATTGTCAATTTTAATAATGTAAAGGAGATTTTATTATGGACACAAATTCTTTGGGTATGATCGAAACAAAGGGTCTGATCGGTGCGATTGAGGCTGCCGATGCCATGGTCAAGTCTGCCAATGTGCAGCTTGTGGGCAAGGAAGCAGTAGGCGGCGGTCTGGTTACGGTAATGGTCCGGGGCGACGTGGGCGCAGTGAAGGCTGCCACCGATGCCGGTGCGGCGGCTGCGGAAAAGGTTGGGGAACTGGTTTCCGTCCATGTGATTGCCCGGCCCCACACCGAGGTAGATGCCATTTTGCCCAAGGGTCGGCTGAGCCAAAATCCTCCCGCCGGTAAGTAATGCTCTACGATCTGGAGGCGGTGCGCGCCAACATCCGGAATCGGGATGGCAAGCGGGTCTTCTATCTGGGGACCGGGTATCAGCTTACCTCCGAAGCCCGGGATTGGCTCAACCGGGAGCGGATCGAGATCCTGCCTGCGTCCAAGGCAAAGCCGGAACGGTGGCGGCTGCTGGGGGGCGGGTATCTGGAGGAAAAGCCGGAGCACATGACCCATCTGTATGGAGATGTGCTGGTGGAAAAGACCCACCCCCGAATCGGCTTTCGGGGTGCCATCGACACCTTGGAAGCAGAGATCTTGCTCTGCGGCAAAGCCGTTCCCCGGCTCCAACCGGAGCTGGGGGAGCTGCTTGCCCTTGCCCGGGGGATGATCCGGTATGAGGTTATGGATGCGCCGATTCCGGAGGGGCGGCTGCTGGGGCTGACAGAGCAGCAGTTGCGGGAGCAGTCCCATCGACCCCAGGACTTCTTTGGTAAGCCTCATTTTATGCCGGATTTTGGGGATAACGAGCAGGTTCTGCATCTGAACCGGCTGCGGTGCGCGGTTCGGAATGCGGAACGGATGGCTGTGGCGGCGGTGCCGGAGCGGCAGGATATTCTCCGGGCGATGAACCGCATGAGCAGTGCCGTATATATTTTGATGATACGAGAAAAGAGTTGACTGTAGGGGCGACCGTCGGTCGTCCGTTGCGGACGTGCAATGCGCGCCCCTACGGCTGCAAGGAGAGCGGTATGGAACTGGATGGATTGGTACAGGCGGTATTGGGCAACATTTTTATTGAATTAGAGGCGTCCGGGCGGCATGTGCACGTTACCCGGGAGCAAGCGCAGGTGCTTTTCGGGCATCCGTTGACGGAGAAACGCCCCCTGTCCCAGCCGGGGCAGTTTCTTGCCAATGAGCGTGTTACGGTGGTAGGTCCCAAGGGGGAGTTTACCAATGTGGCAGTTCTGGGCCCGGAACGGAAAGAGGCACAGGTGGAAATCTCTTTGACCGACGGGCGGGTTTTGGGAATTTCTCCCCCGGTGCGTCAGTCCGGTTCTGTCAACGGCAGTCCCGGTGCCACGCTGGTGGGCCCCCGGGGGCAGGTGGTGCTGGAGCAGGGCGTGATCGCCGCCCAGCGACACATCCACATGACACCGGAGGCGGCAAAGCGATTTGGGGTAACGGATGGACAGGTGGTAAATCTGCAAACCTTTACGGCGCGGCCGTTGGTCTTTGGGGATACCGTTGTGCGGGTCAGTCCCAAATTCGCAACCTACTGCCATCTGGATTATGATGAGGCAAATGCCTGCGGCTTCGCCCCCGGGGATCTGGGGAGGATACAGAAATGAATATGCTGCTGATTGGTCAGCCGCCGGGACAGGATTTGGGCTATACCTATGTGGATGCCCCTCCTTATGATGGGGTGGTCATCGGCTCTTTGACTTTGGGGCAGCTTTTACACTTTTCCCATGAGGGGGCATTGGAGACGCTGGCGCAAGGAAAACCGGTGGTGCTTTATACACCGGGTCTGCCCCGGGCTGTGGGCAATCGGGCGTTGGGTGCCACCCTGACTGCCCGGCAGAGGGAAATGAAAAGCTGGGGCGTTGTGTTCACCGACGGTGCCCAGCGTCGGGTCATCACCGGGGAGCTTGCCCGACAAATGCGGCAAAAGGGTGAAAAACCGGCGATGGGGGCTGTTCTGACACCCCTTGCCAAAGAAATTTTGGAGGGTACAGTATGAAAATCGGTACAGTAACCGGGTCGGTATGGGCTACCCGGAAGGCACAGTGCCTTGCAGGGCAGACGTTTTTAATCGTGGATACGCTGGGCGGTACGCTGGTGGCGGCAGACCATGTGGGTGCCGGCAAGGGGGACCGGGTGCTGCTGGTAACGGGTACGGCGGCAACACGATTTTCTATGGAGGCTCCGGTGGATGCGGCTATCGTGGCGATTATCGACCAGGAGAAGTAATTGAGAAATAAGAATGGATAGTTCTTTTTCAAATTCTGATTTGTCGGGCAGTTGTGTGCGGCGTGCACCCGCACCTTCCCCCGGGGGGGAAGGTGGCTCCGCGTAAGCGGAGGGGGTGGAGGTATGCGGGCAATAATCTTGAATTATATGTGTATTACCAGACTTTTTCCGCACTTCAGATTTCGCCGTTCCTCACCCACCGCTTCGCGGTCCCCCCTCTGCCCGGGAGAGGGTATATGGTGCCAACCATAATTTGAAATGTACCGATAAACAGGAATTTGTTTGCGAGAAATCTTTAATTCCGGGTGGCGGCCCGGAAAGTGGGGTGGAAACTGTGTCTGCACATGAGATTCTGATATGGGTGATGGCGGGCTTTGTTATCGTAGGTGCCATTGACCGGATTTTGGGAAACAGACTGGGCATCGGCAAGGAGTTTGAGGACGGCATTCTTGCTATGGGCTCCCTTGCCATGGCGATGCTGGGAATTATTACGCTGGCACCGGTGCTGGCAGGGCTTTTGCGGCCGGTGGTAGTGCCCGTGTACACGTTCCTGGGGGCAGACCCCGCCATGTTTGCCGGGACCATCCTTGCCTGTGATATGGGCGGCGCGGCACTGGCGCAGGAACTGACCGGCGATGGGTCTTCGGCTTTGTTGGGAGGCATTCTGTGCGGCTCTATGCTGGGTGCCACCATTGTATTTACCATTCCCGTGGCAATGGGCATTCTGGATAAAGGGGACAGACCGTTTCTTGCCAAAGGGGTGCTGGCAGGGCTGGTTACGATCCCGGTGGGTATTCTCGCCGGAGGGCTGGTCGCAGGCTTCCCCTTTGGGAAAATTTTGGGAAATCTGGTGCCGGTGGTGCTGATCGCGGCACTGATCGCCTTTGGTCTTTGGCGGGCAGAAGGGGCAATGATAAAGGGCTTCGGTTGGTTCGGCAGAGGCGTGATGGTGCTCATTACCATAGGGCTGGGGGCGGCCATCGTGGAGGCACTGACCGGGATCGCGCTGATTCCCGGCATGGCACCGGTTGCTGAGGGATTCCAGACGGTGGGAGCGATCGCTATCGTGCTGGCAGGCGCGTTTCCTTTGGTCTGGGCGTTGACCCGCCTGTTGAGAAGGCCGTTGCTGCGGGTTGGGAATTGGCTTGGGATCAACGACACTGCCGCAGCAGGGCTGCTGGCGACTCTTGCCAACTCCATTGCCACCTTTGGCCTGATGAAGAAAATGGATGACCGGGGGAAGGTAGTAAATGTGGCGTTTGCTGTGTCGGCCGCCTTTGTATTTGGGGACCACTTGGGTTTTACCGCCGGTTTTGCCCCCCAGATGCTTCCGGCTATGATCGTGGGAAAGCTGGCAGGTGGAATCAGTGCCGTTGGGGTGGCATTGTTGATGACCAGAAAAGCCCCAAATGCCGGGTGAGCAACAAATTCCGATTTATCGGGCTACTCGCTTGTCATTTCGACTGACCCTGAGCGTAGTCGAAGGGGTAGTCGAAATGACATAGTACGGTACAAACGGCCCGAGAAACAGGAATTTGACGGGGGTTGACAAAAAGGACAGGCATGGTATAATGCAAAGCATAGGAAAAGGCTGGGAAGAGAAGAGTACCCGGAGGAGCGCGGCAAGAGAGCCCCGGTTGGTGGGATGGGGCACGCGGGAGGTCGGGGAACATGGTCTCGGAGCCGGGGCATCGATAGGTAGGTGTCCACGGGTGCGCCCGTTAAAGCGTTTATGAGTCGTCTTTTTCTTCGACCCGAATATGGGGCCCCCGCAAAAGCGGATGGCTTTTGTGGGGAAGAGGAAATGCCAAGCCACTGGCGGAATTTTCTGCTTGCAGAAAATGAAGAGGTGTGGCTTGTGCGTTGACGAGAATCAAGGTGGTACCACGGTATATTTTATCGTCCTTGGAGTTTTCCAAGGGCGATTTTTATTGCTATAGCGGGGCGTCGAGGGCGCCGCCCCCTACAAGAAAATTGGGAGGAACCAAAATGAGCGAAAAGAAACCCTATTATATTACCACGGCCATTGCCTACACCTCGGCAAAACCCCATATCGGCAATACTTACGAAATCGTGCTTGCCGATGCCATCGCCCGGTATAAGCGGCAGGCGGGGTTCGATGTGTACTTCCAGACCGGCACCGATGAGCACGGTCAGAAGATCCAGCAGAAGGCAGAGGCGGCAGGCATTACGCCCCAGGAATATGTGGACAATGTGGCAGGTCAGATCAAGGATATTTGGGATCTGATGAACACCACCAACGACCGCTTCGTCCGCACCACCGATCCGGAGCACAAGACCAAGGTGCAGAAGAGCTTCAAGCGGATGTACGAAAAGGGCGACATCTACAAGGGTAAGTATGTGGGCAAGTACTGCACC
>JAZRMP010000047.1:0-8892 GCA_045647705.1 Faecousia sp. | reverse complement strand
GAATATCCAGGCTTCCGTCTCTCACAAAAGCAAAGGCGGTGGGGTCCCAGGCGGTATAGCCCCTCGCTTCAAAGGTGGCCCGCAAGCCGCCGTTGGGAAAGGAGGAACCATCCGATTCACCCTTGACCAGCGCTTTGCCAGAAAAGGCCATGATGACCCTGCCATCTCCGGTAGGAGAAATAAAGGAATCATGCTTTTCCGCCGTAATACCGGTCATGGGCTGAAACCAATGGGTATAGTGAGTTGCTCCCTTTTCGATTGCCCAAGTTTTCATTGCCTCTGCGATCTCATTGGCTACATTCAATGGTAATTCATTGCCGTTTCGGATGCATTGCTTCCAGGCACTGTATACATCATCGGACAGCCGTTGTTTCATGGTAGATTCATTAAACACGTCGCTGCCAAATACTTCTGGAATACAAATTGATTCGTTCATACTAATACATCCTTTCGGGAGTTGGATATTTATACTAACTCATCTAAATTCTATGTCATAGAACAATAAATTGCAAGCAGAAAATATATATAAAAAATTGCGAATTGGATTCTCGGTGTTGTATAAAGCAACCAAATGTTGAACACTTACAAAATTTCAGAAAAATCAGTTGTATTTTTTAATTTCAGGTTGTATAATGCACCTAAAGAAATTGAAAGAGAGGAACAATCGATGGCAATGTATTCCGACAGGACCAAGTCAGAACTAGAGCAGGAATTTCAACAGGTAAATGCACACTTTCAAGCGTGTAAGGCAAAAAATTTGAAGCTTAATATGGCCCGAGGTAAGCCTTCTAAACTACAACTGGATGTGGCAGAAGGGATACTACGGTCTGTTGCAACAGCCGAGGATTGTATAACTGATGGTGTGGATGCCAGAAACTACGGCGAACTCTCTGGCCTGAAATGCGCAAAGGTATATTGGGCGGATGTTCTTGGCTGTAAGTCTGAGCAAATTTTTGTTGGCGGCAGTTCCAGTTTGACATTAATGTTCGACGTGATTTCCCGCGCATACAGTCATGGATTGCTACATAGTGAGCGCCCTTGGAATAAGGAGCCCGTTGTAAAATTCCTTTGCCCCAGCCCGGGATATGACCGCCATTTTACGGTTACGGAGTTTTTCGGCGCGGAACTGATTACAATTCCCATGACCGAGAGTGGTCCTGATATGGATATGGTCGAGGAATTGGTAAAGGACCCCCAGGTTAAGGGTATCTGGTGCGTACCTAAGTATTCCAATCCTGATGGCATTATTTATTCGGACGAGACAGTTCGTCGGTTTGCAGCACTTAAGCCGGCAGCACCGGACTTTACAATCATGTGGGATAATGCCTACTGTGTACATGAGTTCTATGGTGAATTTGTACCTTTCCCCGATATTATCTCACTTTGTCAGCAGTATGGGAATCCGGACATGGTTTATGAATTTGCTTCTACGTCCAAGATTACCATTGCCGGCGGCGGTATCTCTGCCATTGCTTCCTCTGAGGTGAATATTACATATTTGACAAAGCTTTTCTCCGCCAGCATGATCTCCTATGATAAGGTAAATCAACTTCGTCATGTACGTTTTCTGAAAGATAGAAACAACACATTAGCACTAATGAAGCGTCATGCTAAAATTTTAGGTCCTAAGTTTGCTGCTGTTGCAGATATTCTTGACCGGGAAATCAAACCTCTTGGGTTCGCACAGTGGAATCGCCCCAAGGGAGGGTACTTTATCAGTTTTAATACTATGCCGGGGACTGCAAAACGTGCGCTGGCACTTTGCAAAGAAGCCGGAGTGGAAATGACGCCTGCCGGTGCTACATATCCCTATGGTAATGATCCTAATGATAGCAATATCCGGATTGCCCCCAGCCTCCCGCCTGTTACGGAGTTGGAAGAGGCTATGGATGTATTCTGTACCTGTATCAAACTTGCGGCATTGGAAAAACTTCTGATTGAAGACTGATTTTAATATCAGGAAGTTCCTAGTAGGAACCACTTTGGTGATGCAGCGATAATTTGTTATATTGATTTACCCCGACAGTTTACCAAACTGCCGGGGTAATTTTAATACTTAAAAGTTACATTGGGATTGCTGAATTCCAATAACCGTTGCTCATACGCGGCAACCGCGCTTTCGCGATATGCCGCAGTTGCTTCAACACCGCATAACCGGAGCAAATACTCGCAGAAAACAGGATTCAGAGGAAGAATTGGACCAAGGGTTTGCGTGCAGATCAAATTATTTTTTCGCATACCTTCCAGAGTACTATCTGGGTTGATGCCAATGCCACGGTTGCACTTAATAAAATGGCAATCGGCATTATCACCATAAATGAAACTAAATTGTGAGCGAAAGCCTGTAATTACAATATCTTCAAATTGCCCAAATACTTTACCGTTGTAGCGTTTGAATAAGTCTGTTTTTACATTGAGATCAAAGATACCAAGGCCATCAACCTCAATGCCCTCTGTTACATAACTAATATGGCTGGCGAAAATTTCACCTGCATTACCAGTAGCTAAGATTACTGTGCCGTCTTCAATGAGCGCATCAATTCTGGATTTCAAAGGCATAAGCTTGTCAATCACACGTCGTTGTGTCGATTCGCTCATACAACCGATATAAATTAAATCCGGTGTATGCTGGGCAAAGTAGGGTGTGTCTGTGAGTGGGGTAGTAATAATTGTGGCATTGGGCAGTGTAGCCTGTAAATAGGTTGGGTTCTGGCTGTCGCCGTAAAGACCGCAGACCTCGGGGAACAGTATTTCAATGGTCATTGTTTTTCCTCCGATCCTGCTTTAATCAACTTGTTCTTAACAATACTTGCTTCGTTCAATAGATACGGATCATAGAGAACGTAGATGTCTTTAGAAATTGTTAGATCTAAAAGATCTGCGCCTTGTGCCGGGTCTGTTGTCAGTTTGATTTTTTCAGCAGGGATACCGGCAAGCTGTGCGCGGAGAAATTGGTCCTTGCATCTGGGACCGGCAAACACAATTTGTGCTATAGAATGATCTGCCAAATAACGGTAATCACAGTCATACAGCCAACAGGTACTTTCGGAATTGTTGGTATTATCGCCTTTGTCATCTACCATAATGATTAGACCCTTATTATCACCATAACATTTGGAGACATAGCTGTAGCATCTGGCGCATGCAATGGGATTTTGTCCCTTAGCAAGTTGCATAGTGATACGCAAATCGCCGGCGGATAACTGGTGGAATCTTGATTTTACAATTTCAGAATTAACAAATCCCACAGAAATCTGGTCATAACTAAGACCAATGGTGGAGAGCAGAGCAATGGCACCGCAGAAGTTATAGATATTAACAATGTTGTCATTGATAAGATGATACGCATGCTCGATTCCGTTATGCAATACAGTGAAGGTTTGATTATTGCTATCAATCGACGTTACAAGAAAATCGGGGATAGGGGAGGCGAAATCACATTGATTGCAATGCATACGGCCAATGTGGTTGTATCGTAAATAGTCAGCCTCTAATTTTCCTCCGCATTGGGGACAGTACACAATGTCCTGAACATATTGGGGTTCAACCGTTTCAGGTCGTGCGGCATCCATACCAAAATATATTCTTTTATTGTTAGGGGCCAAGGATGAGCAAATCAGATCGTCAGCATTAAGGACCAATGTGGTGCTTTCCGGCAGCGCGCTGTTAATTATATAGCTGATAAATTCCGTGTGAGCATTGCGCTTCAAAGAGTCGCGCATAATGTTGTTACACACAAGATAATCAGGCTTCAAATAGGGATAAATGCGCAGGGAACTGCGTTCGTCCACTTCAAGGACAGCAATATCCTTTCTGGGCTTTCCAAGCAATGTGGAATCCTGAAGCAAAATTGTTGCTATACCTGCCTGAACATTGGAACCAAGATCGTTATTTGTAACACAGTAGCCATTTTTGCGCAGAATGGACGTGATCAAATTGCTAACAGTTGTTTTTCCGTTGGTGCCGGTAACTGCGATTACGGTTTTAGGCGGGGTTAAGTGTCCAATAAAATCCTTGTCAACAGCTAGCGCTACCTTACCCGGCAGATAAGATGCATTGCGGCCAACAAGCTTAAGGGTAATGATTGTAAGTTTTGCGGCGATTATTGCAATATAAAAACGAAATTTTTTCATAAGTGTCGCTTCCTGTACTTAGAGTATATTGAAACTATACCACGCATTGGGAATAAAATCAAGAACGGAGGAACCACAGTAATAGTATGGCGAAATATGTTTAATTGCATTATGTAAAAAACCCCCAAACCCGAATGGGTCAGGGGGGTGGTGCGAGAGATGGGACTCGAACCCACACGGCGATAACCACACGCACCTCAAACGTGCTTGTCTACCATTCCAACACTCTCGCGAATTCCATAGCATTATAACCTGTATGGTTCTTTTTGTCAATAGGTTTTCTGATGTGGTTTAATATATTGAACAGTTGCGTTTCATCCGTATTCTTGTTATAATAACTAACAAATAATGACGGGGTGAGATCATGGTTCGTTTCTTTGTTCCCTCTGAGGATATGCAGAATAGTTTTATAACATTAACCTGTGGGAATGCTGCCCATGGACGGGTTTTACGCTTAAAAACCGGCGAGCAGGTTGTTGTTTGTGATGGGGTGGGCAATGAGTGTGTGTGCACGATCAGCGACATAAGCTCCAATCAAATTTGTCTGGTTGTTGATAGACGTGGTATTTCTGAAACAGAGCCTTCTGTGTTGGTGCATGTTTATATGGCATTTTCAAAAGGTGATAAATTTGAGCACGTGATTCAAAAGGCAACTGAATTGGGTGCCTATAAAATTGCTGCGTTTCCATCGGCTCGGTGTGTTTCAAGACCGGATGAAAAGAGTTTAAAAAAGAAACTGGAGCGATGGCAGAAAATAGCATCTGCTGCTGCGGAGCAGTCTGGACGGGGAAGAGTACCAGAGGTTGTTGTCTTTGATAGTTACAGCGCAGCATTGAAACAGGCGGTGAAATCGGATCTGGCAATTCTGTTCTATGAAAACGAAGATGCTGTAACATTGCACATGGCGCTTGAAAGCCGTGAATATAAAACCGTTAGCTTGCTGACAGGTCCAGAGGGCGGATTGGAGGTCTCTGAGGTAGAACAGGCAGTAGCAGCCGGGTTGCAGGTTTGCACGTTAGGAAAGCGGATACTGCGATGTGAGACGGCACCGTTATGCGCGTTGTCTGGCGTTATGTACGCATCTGGCGAATTTTAACAAACAGCAGCCAGCCGTGGGCTTTGCCCAGGCTGGCTGTAATTACTTATGGTATTTACTTCCTGCTTGTATAGATTCTGCCCGATAGAGTTGTTCCATTACCATAATTCGGGCAAGATGATGCGGAAAGGTCATAGGACTCATAGACAACCTAAAATCTGCCATATCCTTCAATCTATTTGAAATTCCAAAGGATGAGCCGATTAGAAAACAAGCACTGCTTTTACCGGTTAGCTTAACGTCCGATAATTTTTGCGCAAGGGCTTCCGATGACAATAACTGCCCTTCTGGTGTCATAGTACAAAACCAGGCACCTTTGGGGATCTTATCTAGAATTAGATCAGCTTCCTTTTCAAGAGCTGTTTTGATTGCAGCAGGTGAGGGGGCATCGGGCAATCTGGCTTCTGGAAGCTCAATCAAATGAAATTGACAGTATCCTCTTAGCCGCTTGCTATATTCATCTGCTGCTGATAAATAGAATTTCTCTTTCAGCTTTCCCACGGTTATCAGTCGAATTTCAAACAGAATGATCACCTCTTTTGTAAAGTATATCAGGCAATGTTGGAAAAATCAACATTGTTTAAATTTTTGCTTTACAGGAATGTTAATACCGAGGTGATAAGATGAAAAAACAAAATCAAACAGACAAGAAAATTAATACAGACCCACAAGGGAGTTATACCGGAAGGGCGGATGACCCCTACGAGGTTCCGGTCCAGGATGCAGATGATCTGTAATAGCTACAGCCCAACCGTCTGGTTGGGCTGTATTCCTATTGATTCGCATATTTGCGTAAGTACTTTTTTCGGGTAGCTATCCCACCGCGTATGTGGCGTTGTGCCTTGTTTTCATCCAGAATACACCGTACCTGCTTATACAATGACTTGTTAAAATGTGGCAATCTTTGGGATAGATCTTTGTGCACCGTAGACTTGGAAATTCCGAAATGCTGAGCGGCTGTTCGGACGGTTGCACCTGTTTCAATTATGTACACAGCCAGTTCGCAGGCTCGCTGCTCTATCGTATCAGCCATAGTTTTCCCTCCCTGGTGTGTGCTGCCATGAACATTCTATGAATGAAAATAGAGATGTATGCATCCTTGACAGAAGGCTGGTAAATCGGTAAAATAGATTTAGTTTGAAACACGGAGAGTTATAATGTATTTATTTCATAATGATTACAATGAGCTGTGCCACCCAGATGTAATGGCATATATGGAACGTTATTACGGCTGTCAAATGCAGGGATATGGCATGGATCAATGCAGCGATCATGCTGCTGATTTAATACGTAAGGAATGCAACAGGCGTGATTTGGATGTACATTTTCTTGTTGGCGGCACCCAAGCTAATCTAACCGTTATTACATCTGCTTTACGTCCGCATGAAGCGATTCTTTGTGCACACTGTGGTCATATTAATATCCATGAAACCGGTGCTGTTGAGGCTACCGGTCATAAGATTATCTGCCTACCCTCTGATGATGGAAAAATTACAGCGCAACAGGTCGCCAAGATTGTAGCTGAACAGAAAGCCGATGAAAATGCAGAGCATAATGTGAAAATCGGCATGGTTTACATCTCACAGCCTACAGAGCTGGGAACTACTTACTCCAAGACAGAACTGTCGGAGCTTTCTGCTGTGTGCAGACAATATGACCTTGGGTTATATTTGGATGGTGCCCGCCTAGCATACGCACTTGCTTCGGAAGATAATGATCTTACCTTGGCAAATATTGCACAGCTTTGCGATGTATTTTATATTGGCGGTACGAAATGCGGTGCGATGCTTGGAGAAGCGGTCGTTATTTCCAATCCTGCAATTAAGAAAGACTTTCGTTATATTATTAAACAGCGAGGTGCTATGCTGGCGAAGGGTTGGCTTATCGGAATGCAGTTTGAGGCACTGTTTGAGGATGGTATGTACCAAAGGATCGCAGCGAAGGCGAACCGTTTTGCAGATAGAATCCGCAGTACAATGAAGCGTTTGGGTTATGATTCATTACTGATAAACCAAACAAATCAGGTGTTTCCTATCTTACCCAGTGATTTATTAGATCAACTTTCCAACAATTTTACATTTTTAATTCAACAAAAAATCGATGATATGCACCAAGCGGTTCGTTTTTGCACGAGTTGGGCAACTACAGAAGAAGCGGTTAATGCCCTATGCAGTGATCTTGAGCGGCTGTCCAAACATAAGGAGGGATAATGTTGCAGATTGATAAAAAAACATTACGGTATATATTCTTAGGTGCGATTGGCTGTATCCTGCTATATTGGCTTCTTCATGAAACAGAGCGTGTAAAAAGTGTCTACACATTGATTATGGGTGTGATCTCTCCGTTTATTCTCGGTTCTGCCTTAGCTTTTATTATCAATGTTCCTATGCGTGGTATCGAGAGCCTTTTGAAAGGCGTTGCCAATATAAAATTGCGGCGGTTGATAGCAGTTGTTATCACATTTATTGCTGTCTTGCTTGTCCTGACGGTGGTATTTCTTCTGCTGATTCCTCAGCTTAGTGAAACGATCCAGTCTATGATTCCAATGCTTTATACCTTTGTGATCAATACAGAAACAGTTGTCAAAGACTTTCTCAATGAAAATCCGCAGGTGATGGAATGGCTGGCAACGAACACAGATTTTGAGAGTCTGAATTGGGCTGATTTGGCACAGAAGGCGATCAGCATGGTTGGCAATAGCGTTTCTACTATTGTTAATAGCACGTTTTCCGCTATTGGAAGCATCACTAGCGCAATTATGGATGCATTTATTGCAATCGTCTTTGCAATCTATTGTCTGTTCCAAAAAGAACTGCTTGCAAGGCAGGGGAGAAGACTGCTTTATGCGTTTCTACCGGAACGTTTCTGTGACAGTACTGTGCGGATTCTGCGATTAACAAATGCAACTTTTTCCAATTTCCTCTCCGGTCAGTGTGTTGAGGTTTGCATACTGGGATGTCTGTTTGCGGTTTCGATGGCAATTTTCCAGATGCCGTATATTCCTTTGGTAAGTGTTCTGGTTGCTGTAAGTGCTTTTATCCCAGTCGTTGGTGCCTGGGTCGGATGTATTTTCGGCGCGTTTTTTATTCTGGTTGCAAACCCGATTCAAGCGGTTTGGTTTGTGATTCTATTCGTTGTGCTCCAGCAGATAGAAAATAACTTAATCTATCCGAGAGTGGTTGGCACATCCATTGGCTTGTCTGGCATGTGGGTGTTGGTTGCGGTTGCTGTTGGTGGCGAGCTTATGGGTGTTGCCGGAATGTTCCTGATGATCCCTGTAGCCTCTGTCATTTACACACTTCTGCGTGAAATTACCGCAAAGAAACTTGTTAATAAAGATATAGCACAGGAAAAACTTATGGATCAACCGCCTTTGACACGACGCAGAATGATGAAAAACAAGAAGAAAGCTGAGGGAAAGGTTAAGACAGAACAAGAGAAAAAAGGATAATTTTAGCGGCATCTGTTAAGTACAGATGCCGCTTTTCTGGTTATCTTATAAAGTTAAGGCCTGCTCCTATGGGTAGACTGCCCCAGTTTGTGCGGACAGTACAAAAAGAGGCCCCTTGTGTAGATTATTAAGTTTTAAGCGGAGTGGCGCAGCGTTAGCGGCGCCACTCCAGTTCTTATCTGGATGCGCTCATAGTTGTAGAAATGAATGTA